>NZ_JAIUGR010000010.1:0-271152 GCF_020164695.1 Mesorhizobium sp. ESP6-5 | reverse complement strand
GGCTACTCCTAGGATTATCCCTAGGACTTCCGATGTTCGCCCTCAGCTGACAAGACGGCCCTCACCGGAGGGGTACCAATAAGTTGCAGTTCTGTCTTTTCCAGCAGATCGAAGATTACGTCGCGATGTCCGAGGAGCCGCGCGCCGTTTATCTCCCAGGCATGCTCACCCCGTCCACCTTCGACGCCCCATGCCTCAGCCTGGAACGCAAGGCGTTGCTCCCGCGACCAGCTGCGGGGGACAGTGTCATCGGGACTGAGCCCTAGCGCGTCGCGAACCCAGGCGACAGGGCGAGGACGCTGATGCGCGGATGTCGCCGCATAGGGATCCTGGCGGTCGAACTTGCGCTCGCTGTGCTGATCACGATCGATCCACGCACGTACTGAGTGTCCGTTGTCCCCGAAGAGACGGGTGATCTCATCGTCGTCGTCGGGGAGCCATCGGCTGAAGGGTTCCTCCGCGAGCACCGCCATGACGATGTTGCGAGCGTCCCGCGCGTTGGCGAGCACGCTTCGCATCGCAATATTTAAGTCGTTGGTGATCGACCAGTATCCAGCAACCGGCATCCAGTCGCCCTTTAGCTGCTTCTCGTTGACGCCGAGCAACGGCGCTAATAGTCGATAATCGTCTGCCGGCCTGCTGCGTTCACCGGCGTCGGGAACCGCCAGCGCCAATTCGCTCGGCAGGTCGAGCGGAAACAGATCGGTGGCGTCGGCAAGCCAAAGGCCGTCAGACCTGGTGATTTGATACTCCGCGAGAAACGCATCCCAGGCATCGCCACCCCAGTCCTGGCCGGTCACAGCCCGAGTTGCCAGCATCTCGCCGGCGGCCAGCATCAGACCATGCCAACCGAGATAGCCGCCATATCGGTCACGATTGGGGACATAGCCCGATGACCAAGACGCATCATGGGTCGCGCTGCGCGGGCACTCGTTCATTCCGGAGACTTTGGCGTCCCAGAGCCGGACCCGCTTGTAGATCAGATCCTCGACCTCCCAACCCGCGCAACCGAAAACCCGGCACAACCGCTCGACTTGGTATTTGATGAAATCGTAGTCGAGGTAGAAACCATCCGCCGGCCGCAGCGACGCTTTGGGACGCTGGATAAATCGCTTCTCGCCATAGTTAGTCTTCGGCTCATATGGGAATGGCGAGCGATTGGCCTTATCCAGCCGTGCGAGGAGTGCGGCACGGTCCGCGCCGCTTTCGACGGCCGGCGCGATGCGCCGAAGCGCGTCGATTGCCGTCGCACGCATCACGACATGCGGAAAATCACTGGAAAAGGCGACCTTCTCGAGCAGCGGCCGGCAATTGATAACTGCTGCTGGCGCGTCGCGCGCGATACGCGCGAGCGCTATCAAGAGCCAGAGGCGCGCATGCAATGGGTAGAAGGGCAACTTAGCGTCACAGAAGGGCAGTGCCTGGTCATGGTCGAACCGGCTGACCAACTTGTCAATTACGTCGAACCGGCCGACTATGGCGAGGCGGCGCACGGCGTGCGCCGCGCGCCAACGCGCGGCGGCTTCAGGTTGGCCAAGCCGCGCCCACAACAACCCGGCGACTGCATCTTGAACGTCTGCCGGCGCTGCGAACCGCGGGTTCCACGGGCCATCGCCAACTTCTGTCGGCAAGGTCGCATTGCTGAGCGTGAGAAAGCGTTCGAGGCCTTCGGCCAGCGCTTCGCTGCTGGCTGATGGCGCCATTTGTGCCGCCAGAGCCAGCCACGCATTGCCGCCAAGACCTTGAGTATTCGAGCCGAGCGCCGAGACGACACGTTCCACGAGCTGCCCGCGATCGGCATTGAAGTCGCGGATCAGGCCCCGCCAGCCGCCCCACGCGTCAACGCTCGAGTTTGCTAGTTCGCGAGGGTGCTTTTCGGCGAGCCGAAGCGCCAGCCCAGGCAGCGCAGCATACAGTGCCGGCGACTCTTCACTCCAGGCCGCGACAAGATCGTCCAACGCGTTCACCTTATCAGCGAGGCTGGCCACACTGGATTCGACAACGGCCCGAACGAACTCGAGCCGCGCGGCAGGCGTGGTCGACTGGGCTGCAATATCGACAAGTGTCCTGACCGGCCAGCGTTGCCCGGAAGGTCCGACTTCCTCGCTCAGGATTGCTCGGTCGATTGCATCAGGCTCGCGGAACGGCGCGGGATAGGGGCTCGGCTTTCTAGGCTCCATAGCCGAAGCGCGTGTTGGGGACGACGGCTCCTCATTTGTTCGCGCGGCAAGTGCCTCGATCCGCAAACGTAGCCGATCGTGCGGCGGAAGATACTGCTCGGCAAGTGTGCGCAAACGAGTAATCGCCATAGACGATGGCGACAGCTGGTCGCTGCGGTCAATCTCCTCAACGAGGACATCGAATAGCCAATGAAGCTGGTCTGCCGGTGTCCGCGCGACCGCCTCCGCGGCGAAATCGCTCATATGCCAGGTCCAGGTCTCAAGCGGCTCCGCGAGACCGAGGATAGCGGTGGCAAGGTCTGCGGGAAACTTGCCACTGCGCAAGAGCACGGTAAGTGCAGGGCCAAGCGATAGGCCAAGTCGAGCCACATCGCGATCGTCCAGCCTCGCTACGGTCGCAAGGATGGCTAGTCCGGCGGTGGGCGTCATACTCGCGGCATATTCGATCCAAGGGAATTTGCTATCCTCAGACTGGTTGAGTTCAAGAATGCGTGCAAGCGCGTGGCTTGCAGCTGGACTCAGTTCGGCTCCGGTATAGTGGCCGCTGATCTCCAGTAGGTGATTGGTGCGGTCGAAATCGTCCGACCCGATCGCTTCGGCTAGATCAAGTGCGCGCCGGAAATATACTGCTGCTTCCTCGGTTCCCATCCGCCATACCGCCCGAGCAAGCTGACCGTAGGCCGACACGCGGCTTGTGACGTCAGTGTCGAGAAGGATGCGTTTCTCGATTTCGCCGGCCAGGCGAAGCGCAGGAATGTGGCACGACGGAGTGCGCGACAGGCGCGCCACTACCTCTGTCAGGTCCGGAATGAAGAGCCCCGGTGCGCTTGCGAGCCAGTCGACGAGCACATCTGCGATTCCGCGGTCGATCAGCCCCAAGGCGTCGGCGGTTGTGAATATTACTCGGAATCCGGCCCGAGCCAGATATGCTTTGCCATCCCGATAGGGGTAATCGCTGGCCTCGCGGACATCCCTCGCCAAAGCGTCGAAACTGTCATGCACCATCGCCTCACGGCTGCGCTCGCCAGGTGGACGCAGGACGTTGGCGACCATTTGTGCGTAGGCGACCAATGGCCCGATACGACGGTCGAGTGTGCGCGAATAGTCGTCTCGCTGTTTAGTATCGAGACCAGTTCGCCTACGACGGCGACGCGTTCCGTCATGAGGCAGATTCGCGAGCTTGCTCTTCAGAACCCGGCCAAACGTTGCCGGTCCCTTCGCCTGAGCACTCCTAGGGACAAGCGCGAGAAGCTCGCTCGGCGCCATATCCATCAACGTCGCCCGCCTGCCCCGTATCGCAGCGCGGACGCCAGCCGCCAAAACCGCAACTTCCGCCGAACGATCGACGGGCCAGTAGCTTGCATAGTCGTGGATGTTGGGAGGGGCCAAACCAGCACCATCGAGAATAGCAAGTGCTTCGGCCTCCATGTCGAGCGCAAAGGCGCGTGCGGCCGCGCGAATGCTCGCAATGGCAAGCGCTTCAGACTTTTCCTTGGCGGCGCCAGCAGCGGCGAACCGTTTGATCAGCCTGCGGTCATAGGCGGGGTCCGTGCTTGAATGACGAAGCGCTGCCGCCCAGAGCGAGCGCGATGGCAGCCGGCAGCGTGCCAAGCGCTCGGCGATGCGTGCAGCCGGCGAATACGCCGAGACGCGATGCCGCTCAAACAAGTCTAACAGGTCGTCAAATTTGCCAAACGCTTCAGCGTCGCCGCGGCCAGCAAAGAAGCGCGCGACGCGGATGTCATTTCCCGCGAGCATCTCGACATAGGCGAAACCGACATCGTCCCAGTCGCGGGAGATGGAGTTCGGACCGAAGCTCGGTTTTCGCCGCGGCTGAGCAGCCCAATTGTGCCAATCGATTGAGCGCCGCGCATGGCGGCGTGCTTCGCCCATCTCTCCTGCGAAGACGTTGGCGAGAGCAAGCGCAGCGTGCTTGCCGCCGGGCCAGCCGACCGATGTCACCGCCAACCGCCGCAACACCTCGGCGTCGCCAGCAACTGCAGCGAGATCGGGATGCTCGTAGAGAAAGCGGTCCGAACGTTCGTGGCCCGCAGCGACCAGGGATGCCTCGAGCAGTAGCCGCACCAGATCGTCACGCCGCCTGAGTTCTGCCGTCAAGGCGAGCGCGGCGGTGATGCGAGCGAGCCGTATGTCGCGAGCGCTCACCTGCGATGCGCCTTTTGGCACGCGGGTGTCAAACGCGAGCGCGATCAGCTGGTCCGCATAGCGTAGCGCTGTGAGCAACGCGGGCAGCGCGCGCGCAGCGTAGTTGGACACCGACTGACGCGCCTGCAGCGTTGCGACAACCTTGACGGTGTCGGGCGCGCTCCGCCCGTAGCTGTTTCGGATCAGCGTCTCGGTCGGCTCGTCGCGGAACATCAGTCCATACGGAGTGCGCTCTAGCAACGGGGCGAGATCGGCCGCGAAGCTTTCGACCTGCTCAGGGGTAAGGCCATACGCCGCGGCGAGCTCGTTGATTGGTACCGGCGGCGCAAGCAGGGCGAGCCCCGCAAGTAACAGATCGATTTCGCCGCTGCTCGCACCCCGCCCGATCGCCGCCCGACGCGCATCATCAAGCCGTTTTGCGAGAAGCGCGTCGAGAACGTCTTTGGCCGGTTCGTCGTCGTTTCCCGGCATCAAATGCGGATCATAGGGCCGCCCGGCGTCGAGCAGAGTGTCGAGGCAGCGAGGGTTGCGCCCCGATCGCGACAGTAATGCCGCCACCTCATCTGGGTGCGCGTCCGGGGCGCGCACCTTGATCAGCGCCTTTGCCTCGGTTTCGGTGAAGGGCGGGACGGGGAAGGTGCGATGGGCATTGTCTCCCACCGCGACAGCGAGGCGTTCCGGTCGGCAGGAAGCGATGACCCGCACACCCTCGATTGGATCAACGCTTAGACTACGCATCAGCACATGCGCAAAGGACTGCGTTCCGAATTCCTTCGCCGCGAGCCCCGCATGATCGATTGCATCGAGCACGAGGGTGACGGTAGCCTCGGCAAGCCCCTGACGCGCGGTTGCAACCGCTTGTTCCAGTCGCCGCCGAAAGCCGCGAAGCAAGCTGGTTACATCAGTGATCGGCAGCAGGATGTCGCAGAGTCCTTGGCCAGCGAGCAGATTGGCCAGATGGACGAGCGTGCGCTCCGGACGGTGCCGGCCGTCGGCGAGATCGCGCCATCGGCCCGCGCCGAAGCCATCGAAGAGAACCACGGGACCATCAGCGCCCAGACGCTCGGCAACGCCTTGCATAAGGACTGTCTTGCCCATGCCCCCCGTAGCGTGCAGCACGAGCGGCAGGCCCGGCACACGTGCTTGCCCAACAATTGTATCGAGCACCGAACGTGCGATAACTGTTCCGACCTCAGGGAATGCGTCCGGCGTCGGATAGAGACGCTCCTCATGGTCGACGTCGAGTTCGGCAAGCACGGCGACCCGGTCAACACGCTTGTCGGTCTCACTTCCTGGACCCGCCTTGACGCGGATGAGATTGCGCAGCTTAAGGAGGCGTTTCTCGGCATCCGGGTCGCTGGGCTCGCTCCACGATGCGAGCAGAGCTGCGGTACCGCGCTCGGCATTGCTTAGCGAGCCCAGAGTGCCGGAAAGCGACAAGCGTTCGAGTAGCTGGTGCGCGGGATGCGGGTACCCCTCAAGCGCTGCGTTGATTTGCTCCTGCTGGCGGCCAATGTCGCCGTGACGGGCCTCCCCCTCACGTGCGGCAGCTATCGCGGTAGCAAGGTTGGGATGGATCGGGCGATTAGTGGCGTAATCATAGCGTACAACTGCTGCAATATGATCTTCACCGTGCCGGGCGCGCAGCTCTTTGTCGGTTTCGGCGAACTTTGTGAGCGTGGTGGCGAGGTCGGCCGCGCGCACGGGCTTGTCGGCGCTGGCGATCGAATATTTGAACTGGACGACTTCGACTCGGCTGGCCCGCGCTGTATCACTCGCGCCGAAATAGCGAACGAGATCGGCGATCTCGACGGCGCCGGTGCCCAACTCGGCCTCATCGCGCTCGTCAAAGCCTTCGAGGGTAATTGCTACGAGTTCGGTGTGGGGAAGGAGAAGCTCAAGCGCCGAGCGTGCCGCCCAGGCCTCGTGGAAGGCATGGCCGGCCTTCGACGCACGGACCTTGTCGATCTTGATTTGGTCTTCGCTCGGACCGACCGTCGACACCGTCTTACCCCTCCCGTCGCACATGCTTGCCCCGGATATGCATATTCCAGGAAGATAGTTGCAGAGTCGCGGTTTAGCGGAAAGCGAGTTCAACCTATCTCAAGAGAGCCGATTGACGGCAAGCGTCCGCTGACGATACTTCGAAGGCTGTCGGTCCGGGGTCGGCCCAAAGTGGTCGTCGAATATTTCTACAATTCACGATCGATGGGATTCTTGGAAGCTCATCGAACTTTCTGCTTGGCGCCTCCCGCCGAACCTTGATTGCTCATCAAGGAAGTTGGCTGACTGTATCCGCAGTTTTGCACACCTGACCGGGGCGCATGTTTGCGGGTTCGAGTCGGAAGAGCGCTACCGCCTTCCCCCCGCCCAGAATCCCCGCGATATTTTCTACGGTGTTGGGCGTGATGGACCTGTCTCGGCGCCAAGACCGCTAGGGAACGAAAAAACCTGACACGAGCCCAATGGCGGCTAGAATGGCTAAAAGCTCTCAACGCACCTAAGTCAGGATTGCAGACCCGACCGTCGGTCAGTCATAAACTTTACGCATGGATACGACCGACCGGCAGGAACTCAACAGCACGAGCATGGCGTTGCTCCGCCTCACGGACGACGAATGGCGCACGATCTCCGAGACGCGGCGCCACGGCGAGCGCTTCTCTTTGCGCTTCTCCCATCAAGTCGCCCGAGAGGGACAACGTGGCGGCCTCGTTCTCGTATCGACGCCACAAGATGCGATTTCGATAAGCGCGCTGAAGAGCACGTTTCGCGACGGCCTCTACTTCCTGGCGCTGTTCCCGCTCATCGAGACGGTCGAGCACTTCAGGACGATCGGCATGCAGCCGACCCTGTTCACCGTTTACTGATCAGCCTCTGCCGCGCGCGGCGCGCCTGACACTTTCCAAAAGGATCGCCAGGCAGCCGATCAGAAGCAGGCAGCCGCAAACGAGCGGCGGCAGCGCCAGCACTTTCACGGCTGCGGTAATCAAGGCGATAAGGATCAGCGCCAGCAGCGCCAGATTGCCGTCGTCGACGAACATGCCGACGAGCTCCTTCAGGACGGTGCGGATGATGTTCATCGGGCGATCCCTTCAGCAGGCGCGGGATAGGTGATGTGCAGCCAGCGCACGATGGCGAAGGACGCCACCGCTACGATGGCGAAGATGGCAAGCAGCGCGAGATCGGCGCCCGGCCAGTCGGCGCCGAGGCCTTCACCGGTCCAGAAAATGCCGAAGCTGGTCAGCATCAGGCCGACGACGAACTTGAGCGCGTTCTCCGGCACCCGCGCCAGCGGCCGGTGCACGGCGAGGCCGATCAGGGTCACCAGCACGAAAGCCGCCAGCGCGCCGAGGCCGGCGAACAACGTTTGGCCGTGCGCGGCGCCGACGGCAATGACGATGAACACCACTTCGACGCCTTCAAGCAGCACGGCCTTGAACGCCGCTACGCCGGCCAGATAGTCGGCCCGGCGTTCGCCGGCCTGGCGGCCGAGCGCGGCGGTTTCCTTGGAGAAGGCAGCCTCTTCGTCGTGCAAAGCGATGACCCCGACGCTGCGCAGGATGGCTTTCCGCAGCCAGCGCATGCCGAACAGGATCAACAGCACGCCGACGACGAACTGCAGGACGGTGATGGGCACGAGCGCGAGCAGCGGCCCGAACGCCAGGACAAGCGCCGCCAGAACGGCCAGCGCCAGCGCCGCGCCGGCCAGCGCCGGGCGCCAGCTGCGCGTCACGCCGACGGCGAGCACGATGGTGAAGGCCTCGACCACTTCGACGAAGGACGCCAGGAAGGAAGCGGTCACGGTGGAGAGTATGGGCGTCAGGCCATGCATGAAGGTACCTTGTGTTCGAGAATCGCTAGTGGGCCAGGACGATACAGCGCTCTGGCGGCAGGGAGAAAGCGAGCGACGAGCCGACCGGCGGCGCCTCCGGCCAGTCCAGCCTTACACGCTGCGGTCCGAGCTCCACCGCCAGCCGCCAGCAACGGCCCTGGAAAGCGCTCGACAGCACCCGGCCTTGCAGCCGATTTGCGGGATGGGCTTGGGCCGGCCGCGCATCTTCGGGGCGCACCACCAGCATGCCCTTGCCCGACCTGGCACCCGGCGTGCGCAGGCTTTCGGCATCGCTGTCGCGCAGCCTGAACAGCCCGTCCTGGACCACGCCGGGCACCACCGAGAAGCCGCCGATGAAACCGGCCACGAACGAATCGGCCGGCGCTTCGTAGATCGCCCGCGGCGTGTCGAACTGGGCAATGCGACCGTCGCGCATCACGGCGATACGATCCGAAACGGCCATGGCTTCGGCCTGGTCATGCGTGACATAGACGACCGTGGCGGCTTCGCGGCGCACCAGCTCCATCATCTCGATGCGCATATCCTCGCGCAACGCCGCATCCAGATTGCTGAGCGGCTCATCGAACAGCATCAGCGCCGGTCGGGCGGCGAGGCAGCGGGCGATGGCGACGCGCTGCTGCTGGCCGCCCGAGAGTTCGGCCGGATAGCGATCGCAATAGGGCGCAAGGCGTGTGACCTCCAGGGCATGTCCAAGGCGCGCCGCGACGTCGCGCTCGGGCAGACGCTGCGACTGCAGGCCGAAGGCCAGATTTCCGGCCACCGTCATATGCGGCCAGAGCGCATAGTCCTGGAACACCATGCCGATCCGGCGCTTTTCCGGCGGCACTACCGTTCTCTCACTCCAGACGATGCGATTGTCGAGGGTGATGGTGCCGCGTTCCGGATCGACCAGCCCGGCGATGCTGCGCAGCAGCGTGGTCTTGCCGGAGCCGCTCGGACCCAGAAGCGACACCACCTCGCCGGCGCTGATTGCCAGATCGAGGTCGCTCAGCACGGCGCGGCCGCCGAGCGATTTGCAGATGCCGGCGCAATTGAGCGAAGCGGTCATGGCAGTTTCCCCAAGGCAGCCCCGCTGCCGCTGCGCGCCCGGCGCCTTCCAGGTCCGACCAAATGGCTCAGCGGGTACCATATCAGGGCCGCCGCACCACCGGCGGTGGTCATCGCGACCAGCGCGATGGCACAGGCCAGCCCGTCGCGATCGTGGCTGAACAATTTCAGGATCAGCGTTGGCGCTGGCGGGCCGCTTTGCGGAATGAGCATCTGCGACATCGGCAATTCGAACACCGTGCGGATGAAGGTGAGCAGGAAGGCGGTGACGACGCTGAGCACGATCAGCGGCAAGGTGACCGACAGCAAGCGCCGCATCGCACCGACGCCATGCAGGCGCGCGGCGTCGGTCAGGCTGGGCGCCAGTTGGCCGATGGCGGACAGGATGACCACAAGGCAATAGGGAAGAGCCGCCGCGACATAGCCCATGACCAGCAGCGAGCCGTCGCCATAATGCGGAAACGGCCAGTCGCGAAACCCAGGCAGCCGGTTCCAGACCAGAATGTAGCCGAAGCCGAGCACAATGCCCGGTATGGCCACCGCGCCGAGCGACAGGCCGAGGATCATGGTGCGCATGAAGGGGCTCGAACGACCGAGTTGCGCAGACAAAAGCAGCGCCAGGGTGCTGGCGATGACCGCGGTGAGGCCGGCATAGAACAGGCTGCGCATCAGCCCGTCATTGGCGGCGGTGTTCAGCGTCAGTGCCGCGGCGAGGTTCGCCAGGGTGAAGTTTTCCGGCACCAGACCGTGTCCGAGCGTGCTGGTCAGCGCCCGCGCCGCGATGGCGCCAAGCGGCAGTATCAGCGCCAGGAAGGCGACCGCGAGCGCCGCAGCCACGGCGAGCCAGCGCCATCGGCCAAGGTGGTAAAGCCGGGCGGGCCTGGCGCGTCCGGAAATCAGGTGCGGGTCGGCGCGGCGGCGCAGCAGCCGGTCGGCGGCCACGATTAGCAAGACTAGAGCGAGCAACACCAGGGCCTGCGCGCCGGCGGCGGGAAAGTCGACCGGATAGTCGCTCGCCGCCGCATAGATGCCGTAGGTCAGCACACCGAAGCTCGACATCCTGGCGATGGTCGAGGCCAAGCCGAAATCCGACAGGACCTCGGCGAAGGTGGCGATGGAGGCGAGTGCGATTGCCGGCGCCAGCAGCGGACCGTTGACACGAAGCCAGATCCTGAGCGGACCGGCGCCCGAGAGACGCGCCGCATCCTCCAACTCGCTGCCCAGCCCCGCCAGCGCGCTGCCGATGATGAAGGTCGCCAACGGAAACAGGCTGAGCGTGTGGACGAAGACGAGCCCCGCCAGCCCGAAAAAATCCGCGCCCAGCGCCGGCGGCAGCAGGCCGAGTTGCGCCAGATAGCCACCCGACGACATCAAAAGCACCCAGGCGAGCGCCTTCAGATAGGATGGCGTCAGGAACACCAGCCAGGGCACGATCGAGATCGCGCCGCGCAGCGGGATGTCGCAGCGCTGCACCAGCACCGCAAAGGCGCCGCCGAGCACCGTGGTGGTGAAGGCCGCGAGTACGCCGAGCTCGAGCGAATGCAGAATCGAGCCGGTGATATAAGGCGAAGAGAAAATCCGCGCCAGCGGCTCGAGGCTGAAAACGCTTGCCGCCTCTGCGCCGAACAGCCCCGGTATGACGGCCTGCAGCAACACGAGCGAAAGCGGCAATCCGATCAGTAGCGCAAACACCGCGTAGACCGCGATCGGACCGCCTTGGCGCAACAGCACGGCCAGGCGGAGGCGTGGCGGCCTGCGGGAGCCAACGCCGCCGGTGAACCCGGCGGCGTTGCGATTGAGCACCATGGTCATCGTCTGAACAGCGCGGTCACTGGACGAAATTGTCCTTGTACCACTGCTTCCATTCGCCCTCATGGGCGGACGCTGTGGCGTCGTCGAGATGCGTGTAGCTGATGTTGGTCTCGCGGCCAGGCTTGGCCTTGACGCCCTTGACGATTGGAATGAAGAAGAAGTCAGTGTCGTCGCCATTCTGCATGGCGGCCTGGCCGTCGGCGCTGGTGACGAATTCGATGAACTTGCGTGCCACGTCCATATGCTCGGACTTGGCGCTGATGCCGAGACCTTGCGGCAACGAGACCGAGCCCTCGCTCGGATAGACCGCGATGACCGGCTCGCCCGCAGCGATCTTCGAGAAGATGGCGCTGTCCTGGTTGATGCCGACCGCGGCGTCGCCGGTCAGTACCGCCTTGTTGACCTTTCCGCCGCTGGACAGGCCCGACAGGGACTTGTTGGTCAGCGTCTTGCCGAGCAGCGCCTTGCCGGCGTCGACGCCATTGGTCTGGAAGAAGCCGGCCAGCCACTGATAGGCCGGGCCGGAAAGGTTCGGATCCTTGGCGGCGACGCTGCCGGCGAAGGCCTCGAGGTCGGCCCACGACTTCGGCATCTTGTCGGCCTGCACCTTCTTGGTGTTGACCTCGATGGCCGTGGTGCTGGTGCCGGTCGGCAGGAAGGCATGGCTTTGCGGCACCAGCGACTTACCGAGATCGGTGAAGGCGACCTTGTCAAACTCGTCGGCAGGGATCGGCTGCAGCACATGGTCGGCCGCCATCCGTTCCATGACGGCGGAGCCGTCGAGCCAGACGATGTCGAATTGCGGGTTGTTGCCTTCGGCGGCGATCTTGCCCAGCGTCTCGCCGGTGCTGCCGGGCTCGACGACATCGACGGTCAGTCCGGTCTTGGCCTGGAAAGCTTTCGCGACCGGACCAGCGAAGTCGAGCGCATCATAGAGAACAAGGTCGGCGGCCGAAGCCGGTGCGGAAACCGACAGAGCCGTCAAACTCAACGCAAGTCCAAGCGTCGTTCTTATATTCATTTATCTCTCCTGTTTATCTGAGAAGGGCAGAGTAAGGCCGATTTTATATTATCTAGTTGGTGCTGACGCTTTTAAGTCAACAGCGATTACTTTTTTCGAATGCCTCGTTTCACCCATGCCTTGTCGATGGCGCCGCGCAAGGTGCTCAGCCTGTCGAGGCTGTCGAACGCGGTTTCGCCCGCCTTCGCGGCCAGGGCGATGATCATGGCCTCGATGAGGACCATGGTGCCGCCATGCGTGGCGAGATGGTCGGCCTTGCCGCGCGGCACTGGCAGCGTCGCGGCGACCTTGTCGGACACCAGCGGTCCGAGGTTGTTGCTGATCAGCACGACCGGCACGTCGTGCAGGGCGGCCTGGTCGAGCACGATCTCGACCTCGCGATAGAGCGGCGCGTAAGCCATCATCAGCACGGCGTCGCCGCTGGCCAACCAGAGCAGGCGGTCGGCGAGCGCCACGCCTGAAACCGAAAGCGAGCTGCTGGGCAGACCGATCCTGTTGAATTGCAGGCTGGCATACTCAGCCATCGCGCCGGACGGGCCGATGCCGAAGATGTGGCGGCGGTTGGCCCGCGCCAGAATGTTGACGCTTCGCGCGAAGGTGGCCTCCATGTCGGGCCGCTTCAGCACTTCCAGCACGCCTTCGTGAAGACCAATGACATGGTGCAGCGCCGACGCGCTGTCGGTGCCCGTCTCCTGCAGCGTGTGGGCCAGCCGCTTGCCCGGCGAGACGGTTCCCGTCAGGTCCGTCAGCAGCATCTGGCGCAGTGCTGCGAGGCTCTCGAACCCCAGCGAGCGCGCGGTGCGGACCACCGTGGCGTCACTGGTGCCGGCTAGCGCCGCAACCTCGGCCGCCGATCCCAGCAGCACCGACTGCTTCTGGCTGACGAAGAAGCGCGCCATGCGCTGCTCGGCCGGTGGCAGGGTTTCGAGAGCGGCCTCGACGCGATCGTCGAAGGTGCTTTGCCGATCTTCGGAATCGTCTGCTGTCATCACGGGTGGCCGCTTAAGAAACTGTCTCGTAGCAACCGCTACGGCGCGGACAATCCGAAATGTTCATTACATCTGTGTGACACGGTGAGGTAAACTGGGTGTTGAACGCGGCAGAGTTGCGACAACTCCAGTCAGCTACCACGTTCAGGGCGGGCAACCCCACGTCCCACGGCGGCCGCTAGAAGGAGCCAAGCATTTTAGACGAATCACGCTGTCATTCTATCCCATTCTCCGGAGCGGTCTTCATGATCTACGCACCCTCGAGTAGCCGTAAGAGCGAAAACGCACGCTCAGGCAGAACGAGAACCGCCCCATCCTCTTGGAAGCATCCTGGTCAAAATTGCATCTCGACGAATGAAATGGTGATAAAGCGCAGCCAAGGCATGCAGACCGGCCAAAGGGAGTGAAGCTCTCGAATTGTCCTGGCTGTTGATCGATCCGAAGGAAATGGAGCTGGCACCGTGAAGATGCCAAAGAAGCTCAACGCGTCGCCTCTGAGCCAGTCAAAAGAATACCAAGAACCGGGATCGCGATCAGCAGCGCGTAAAGCACCAGGTGCCCAATCCTGGCCGCAGCTCGCTCAGGAACTGACATCTGATCCGGAAGGTCCGGTGTCCCCGAATACCGCGCAACACCACCCTCCAAAGGACGAACCCGGCCAACAAAAGACCAAAAGAAATGTGCAGCCGCCAGATGACATCGACGGTTGGGGCGCCGCGGGGCAATAGATCCTCGCCGTAGGTCAGGCCGTAGAGAAAGACGACGAGGGCAAAGAGAGTCCAGTGCAAAAACTTCTGGGCCGAGGTGTATGTATTAGAGGTCATGACGATGAGGGCTCCTGTTTAACAGGCCATCCCCGCGGGTCGCTTCCTGGCGGAGTTGTGGCTGCTATATTACGAATCGGTAAGACGTGGCGATGGTTCCAACTTGCGGAGGCTCATTGCTGTCCTAAACGCTGCATGTCGGTGCGGATCATCACTCCGGCAATACCCACCTCGGCCAAGGCCTTTCGGCGCGAGCTCGACGCCGTCAAAGGTCAAGGGCAAGCTCGCCGCCCTCATTGGCGGAGCAGCGTTCCCTACCGCGCGGCACGCCTCATTAGGCGGCCGCTTCGGTACGGCCGTCGAAGACGATAGTGGGTGTGAAGTGGTAGCGGGAGACCGCTACATCCCGACACCCAATATCGCGGAAGCACTGTTCTGCTATAGGCGGTGCTCTGTCGAGAACGCAAACGTCGAAGGTCGCCTGGGATAAGGTGGCGCGCGTCCCGGCGCGTGGCCGCGGATCGTTTTTGGGCGAAAAACCGGAGCGCCCGAGGTGCGACGTTTCAGATGCTTGTCGCCACTAGACCCTAGGCTTGCGCTTGGCAGGATCCTTCTTGGCTGGGGTCGGTTGCGGTTTGCGTCCGAGCCCAGCCGCCTTCGCGAGTGTCGATCTCTGTGCTGCGTAGTTTGGCGCAACCATTGGGTAATCCGGCTTCAATCCCCATTTCTCGCGATATTCGTCCGGAGTGAGCCCGTAGTGCACATCGAGATGACGTTTCAGCGATCTGAATTTCCTCCCGTCTTCCAGGCAGATGATGTAATCCGGAGTTACCGACCTTTTTGGATTGGTAGCTGGTTCCTGCTTAGGTAGCTCGGTTATTTTTGACTGACCAAGCCCTGTCAGTGACGAATGAATTGACGTTATGAGATCTGGCAATCCAGCGACAGGTAGTGGATTTTGGCTGACGTAGGCAGCGACAATGTCTGCAGTCAGCCCGACGAGATCGGCCGTTTGGGCTTCGCTTTGATCGCTCAAGTATTCGCTCCTACAAAATGGGAAAACACGCCCACGCATCTGTCCTATATACCGCAATTTCGAGCGAAGCCGAGATAAAATCCTACAACCGAAACGCGTGAGACGAATTTCGCTGTCGCCAAAACTTGCTAGAGTGCCTCTAATTCGCCCAGGGTTCCTGGAAGCGTTCTGACTTTCTGGCTCGCTCCTTCAGCCAAACTGCGCGCTTATGTAAGAAATTGGGGTCTGAGGAAGTGCGACCTGCAAAGCGGGCTTAACGCCTCGCAGCGCTAGCGAACACGGCGGGTGAATCGCATTAAAACTTGACCGCTTGCTACGAAATTGTGGTCTGACAATCCCAGCGTTTTGAATCGCAGAAAGTACCAGCAGGCACCATTCAGAGTTCGCTATCATGAAAATTTTTCGTATTCTATATCGCTAAAGTAAGCTATACATGGGTTGCGTGGGGATGGGTCTCTACCATGATCGACTCCGATGTATTTGACTTTGTCGAGCGCTGCAGGAAACACACGGCAACCGGCGCGCTTCTGAGCGATCTTCTCGACACGGTGAAAAATCTCGGATTCGAGCATCTTATATTGAGCGGGGTGCCGTTGGGTGGCCAGAAACTGGCGCCGATGGTCGAATTGAACGGTTGGCCCAAAGGCTGGTTCGAGCGCTATGTCCAAGCTGAGCACGCCGCGGTGGACGGCGTCTGCATCTACTCCGCGAAAACCTTGAAGCCGTTTCATTGGTCTGAGGTTCCCGCCAAGTGGTCTGGGACGGATGCTTCGCGTCGAGTTGCTGGCGAAGCAACGGAGTTCGGCATCTGGAGTGGCTTTGCCGTGCCGATGCTGAGCGTACATCACTGGCAATCCGTTCTGTCGTTTGCCTCTTCCGCCAAGCCCTGCAAGCTATCGCCACGCCAGCAAGTGCAACTGGTCACCATGGCGGTGTACGCCGGTATGACCATCCAAGGTCTTTCGAATGACGACGAAGACGGTGAGGGTCAGCTGACGGACCGGGAAAAAGAAGTCCTGCTGTGGGCGGCTGCCGGCAAGACTTCGTCCGAAACCTCGCAAATCCTTGGCCTGACCGAGCGCACTGTCAAATGGCACGCGACACGGGCCCGCGAAGCCTTTGGCGTTGCAACTACCACGCAAGCCGTCGTGGAGGCGTTGCGTAGGCGCCTGATCCACCCATAACTGCGTCAACTGTCCGATCGGACAGGTGACGTATTTTAGGAGGGCTGCAACTGTTCCCTTCGGGAAGGAAGGGGGGTTGCTCTATGATAACCGTGCATGTCGTCAATGCGCACAACAAGCACCTCTATGAAAACGAGTTCGACGAGTTTTTGCGCCGCCGGCACGACTTCTTCGTGCACCAGAAAGGCTGGCGCCCTCCGAGTCCCGATGGGCGCGAACGAGACCAGTTCGATACCGACACAGCAACCTACCTTCTAGGTCTCGAAGACGGTCGAGTCGTGACCTCTGCTCGATTGATCCCAACGACCGAGCCGCACATGGTCTCGGAGGTCTTTCCTCATATGTGTGAGAAATCGGGGGTCCCCAGGCGCCCTGATTGGGCCGAATGGACGCGCACCTTCGTCGTCCCTGACAAGCGGTCAACTGGCTTGCGTGGCACGCTGACGCAGTTGTGCTGTGCCGTGATGGAGTACGCTCTTCAAGAGGGCCTCAGCGCAGTGGGCGGCGTCCAGGAAACCTACTTCATGCCCCACCATGGTGCGCTCAGATGGCGTGCGGAGCCGCTCGGCATGGCCAGGGAAGAGAACGGCGAGTGGTACATCGTCGCCTACATCGAAGTGAACGAGACTGCGCTTGCGAGTGTCCGCAAGATCCTCGGCATCAATCACTCGCTGCTAGTGCGGCGTGGCACGCAGGTGCCGTTTGTTGCCGGTCGAAGGGTCCTCTCTAATGCATAATCTGGGGCCACCGACCTTTCTCTCATATCAGACTAAGCCGATCGCCCTTGCTGGTCTCGGGATATGGTTGGCGGCCTGCTCGGTCGTATCATCTTCGGGAGACCTTGCTGAGCCAACTCACGTAGCTCGGCGAGCGGAAGCGGCGTACAGCCTTCCGCGAACGGTCTTCAACGTGAAGGCCGATAAGACGAGTTTGGTCGTTACCAAAGCGACCGAGCCCGACCCTGGCGGCCGGATGAAATTCAAATATCAGTCGAGCGCATTCTCAGACGACGACCTTCTTGCGGAGGTTGCCGAAGACGGCCTTCTCAAGTCTGTCAGCGCAACCGTAAAGGATAGATCCGGCGACATTGCCGTGAACATTGCTCAAACAATCTTCACGATTGGAACCGCTGGCGCCCCTTTGCCTGGTGACCTGCGATCGCTTCCCGCTCAACTCCCAGGCGCAGCAGGATTTACGGCTAGCTATGATCCTCTTGATCCAACCGAGGCCGGCGATGTGCGTCAGGGCCTCGCCAAAGCCGGGTATTGCATTGTCGTAGGTGGAGAGGCGACGTTTGGCTCTGGAGTCTGCCCAAAGTCTGGGGCAGCAATCGCTATGCCCTCATCAAATATCGCGTATGACAATCCAGCCCGACACCTGCTCAACCAGCCCGGCATATATTATCGGCAACCAACTCCAGAACCAGTGCGTATCTACCGGCGTGAGAAGGGCGGGTGGAATGCCATCTTTATTGGTAATGAAACGCTGTTTGACAAATCAGAAGTGTACCAAGTTGCAGTGGACAGAGCCGCATTCGTTGAGAAGAAGGTTGAGCTGACGTTCCAGAGTGGCGCTTTGACCAAGGTTCACGTGAACAAGCCGAGCGAGCTTTTCGCGCTTTCCACCGTTGGACTGAAAATAGTGAAGATCGCTCTCGCCATACCACTGGAGGCCCTCAATCAAAATGCCGCGTTAACAAACGCAAAGGCAGCGAAAATCCAAGCGGAAACTACGTTGTTGCAACGGCAGGATGAATTGCTGAAGCTACAGGTGGAGCGCGGCGGAAGCACGGAAGGGGGAAGTCTCGTGCGCAGCAACGTCGATTTCATCGCCGCCGGAGCTCGGTCGCTTGGTGCCATCGACAACTCAGGGGCGAACGACCTTGCAATCTGTCAAACAAATCTCGGCGCTGACGTTACAGATTGTCGCGCGCTCATCAAGGGTGGGACGTAATGCCCACGGTGCACCATCGCTCCCCGCATCAGATGAGACGCAGATCGGCAATGTTGGTATGGATGTTTCTGCTTTCTCTGGCGCCGACCTCGGTCAATGCATTTGAGCAGTCTCGGTTCGTCGCTGTATCGCAGGAACAGTCGGATGGCGCGGCATACCTTGTCCAAGTAGCAGCGGCAAATCGTTCGGATCGCTGCCGTGATCCCGGGACCTCCGGCGGCCGTATCAATTCCAGCGATGTCTTTCCAGGTGAGACGGTCTGTGACCCAGACGGGTTTTCGACGGTGTTTATAAAAATCACCCAGGCCGCGACGGGGCAAACCGACTTTGCCTGTACCGGCGTTCTCATCGGAGAAAATCGCGTCCTCACTGCCGCGCACTGCTTCTTAAACTGTCCGGCTCCATGCAGGGCGATCGTCGGCTTCGGGGCCGATGTTGGATCCAAGATACTAATTCCTGTGCGAAGCATCGTGCTTCACCCTGCCGCTCGCAGTTGGCAGACCCTCCCCGGCAATGACTTTGCAGTGCTGATCCTTGAAGATCACATTGTGAACCCCGGCTACCGGCAGTTCGCCCGCATCCTCCTTGCGCGTTCCTTCCTGAAAATGGCGCCTCCCGAGCTGACGGTGGCTGGGTATGGCATCAGCTCGCTGACGAATTTGACGAGCGGCGAAGCCTTCTCCAACGAAGTTCCCGTTGCATCGTATACCTGCACCGAACCGCGCTTCGCAGCGACTAGTTGCGCGCGCTTCGGCGAGTTTGTCCTTTCTGACCCGGCCCCTCAGTCCGAGGCCGCCGACACGTGCAACGGCGATAGTGGCGGACCGGCGTTCATTCCAGACAGGGTGCCACGGATTCTCGTTGGCATCACGTCGCGAGCTATCGTCGATCAGCCCGGTCTCGATTGCGGCCGCGGGGGCATTTATGGGGTGGTCGGAACCATTCCCACACTGCAGTGGCTTTACAGCCTTGTTCCGGATTTACGGATCGTCATGCAGCGGTGAGGTTGCCGGTCTGCACGCACGAGGGCGGCTTGGCTTAGCGGGTGAGCCGGTGGGCAGAACGTTTGAATTACGCGCCGAAGGCGCTGATTTGCGGTTATTATTCGGAGGAACCTGAGGTGAGCGAGGGCAATGGCGACTCGGCCGGCAAACGGAAATCAATAAAAGTTATCGGGAAGAAGAAGAAAAAGATCCCACAACCCGGTGACACAACGGGGGTCAAATCAGCCAGCCGGCAGGCAAGAGCACCGCAGGGCAGTACGACGAAAGGCGGTTCGCCTTCTCGCCAGTCTGGTCCAACCGGGAGAAGGAAAGGAGTACCGGAACCAAGCGACGACATTACGTTGCATGCAGAGGTTATCGGGACTAATAAACGAAGAATTCCGCAGCCTGGCGCCCAGTCTATTGCCGCCGAACCCGGGCTGGAACTGCGCTCGACGGGGGCCAGGAACGCTGCGCCCGGAGCGACCGGCGCGCAAGGCGCGAACACCATTGTGTATGTTCATGGCATCGGCAACAAGCCGAAAGCCTCGGTCCTCAAATGCCAGTGGGACACCGCGCTCTTTGGCACTCAGCTCGGTGACCGCAGCCGTATGGCATATTGGGTAAACAGGGACTTCTATCCGGCACCTCTGGACGCCACCTGTGCTGCCGGCGATTTGGTAAGCATTGAGGACGACGAGGCCTCCACACCGGCGATCATGGCCTTGGCTCGCGGCGAACACGCCTCGGACGATAGGGTCTTTGAACGCGAAATCCAGGCGCTCGCTAACGGGAACGCCGACCGGGAAGCTCGACTCCGCGCCATCGCCACGGAGATATACGAACGCTCCTATGACGCGTCGGAAGAGGGAGGTGGGGGAGATCATCGGTCGGCAGCGCTAGGGCTGACGACAAAGGTCTTGCCGCTGCCGGCGTTTCTGCGCCGCCAAGTAACAAGCCAACTCACGCGTGCCCTCCTGCGTGATGTGAATGACTTTCTGTTCGACACAACGCGGCGCGAGGCCATGGAACGGGCGCTCTTAGATCGCCTGTCGGCAGGAGGCGGCCCGTTCGTCGTGATTGCGCATTCCCAAGGTTCCTTGATCGCCTACGACGTGTTGCGGCGCCTCGACTCGAGTAAGATTGAAGTTCCTCTTTTCGTCACCATGGGTTCGCCACTGGGCCTTGCGGAGATCCAAGACATTATGCGGCCCTGGGCCAGAGGTCGGCTCGAGGCGCCTAGTTGCGTTGGTAGGTGGATCAATGTGGCCGATAGGCTGGATCCAGTATCGTTCGACGTCCGGCTGCGAGACGACATTCAAGGCGGGGATATCGTAGATATTAGCGGTATTGGCATTAACACGGACTCACCACGCCACCCTCATTCCGGAACGGGGTATCTGCGTACATATGCCGTCAGAACTGAAGTCCGCAGCATAGTCGGAGCGGGCTTCCATCAGGCGATTGCACCTTTCGCTATCGCCAAGGATCTTGTCACAGACATCGAGGACTCGTTGCCGCAAAACCGGCACGCAACACTAATCCAACTCGCGGGGGACAAGGCACCGGATCCCACCAGCCCTAAAGTGCTCAGACTCCTTGCGGCAGACATTGAAAAGAAAATCGTAGAACTTGTTGAAGCCGATGGTGGGCGGCGTGAAGATGCCGCCATCGAAAAACTCAGCCACTTTGTGTCAGCCCGACTTACGCGACTTGAGGTCGAGACACTGCGGTCTCTCTACGCCGACCTTCGCATTGACGGGATTTGGCGCAATGCTGCCAAGCGTGCGCTCATCACGGATTCCATCCATACCGTTCAAGCTGCGCCGGCTAACCTTGGGTACGGCGCCGACGGGAGAAAAATCTGTTGGGCTGTCCTGGACACGGGAATACGCGCAGATCATCCACATTTCCAAAAACATGGAAATGTCTTGGCGCAGTGGGATTGCACCAAGTTCGGTAGTCCCAAGCGACTGTCGCCTGGTCCGGGAGCGTTTAGCTCGCTCGACGGTCACGGTCACGGCACGCACGTGGCAGGCATCATCGCTGGTGAATTGGAAATTGAAGGCATCACCTATTCCGGTATGGCGCCAAAGGCGTTGCTTTATGGATTCAAAGTCCTCAACGATAATGGGGATGGCAACGATGCCTGGATCATCAAGGCGCTTGATATCATCTCACAAACCAATGAAGAGGCCGGCCAGCTGGTAATACAAGGGATCAATCTCAGTTTAGGAGGGACCTTTGATGCCAGTGTCTTCGGGTGTGGTCACACGCCGCTGTGTCAGGAATTACGGCGCTTGTGGCGTCAAGGAGTAATCATATGTCTTGCGGCGGGGAACGAAGGCTACGCGGTCTTGGCGACGAGCGACGGAAACATCCAGGCTAATCTTGATCTTTCGATCGGGGATCCGGCAAATCTAGAAGAAACGATCGCTGTCGGCTCGGTTCATAAAACAAACCCGCACACATATGGTGTCTCGTATTTTTCATCGCGAGGCCCCACGGCCGATGGGCGCCGAAAGCCTGATCTTGTCGCCCCAGGCGAAAAAATTCTCTCTGCACGCCACGATTGGCAAGCAGGCGTCGTGGGGCATGAATTCTATGTCGAGATGAGTGGCACCAGCATGGCGACCCCCCACGTGTCGGGTATCCTTGCCGCATTTCTGTCACTGAGACGAGAATTCATCAGCTATCCCGATCGAGTGAAAAAAATCCTGCTGGATGCCTGCGTTGACTTGGGGCGAGATCCCTATGCCCAAGGTGCCGGTCTTCCCAATTTAGTGAAGATGCTGGGCTAGATATCGGTTGGCGTGGGAAGACCAGCCGAGGATCGCGTTTGAGTTGAACTCCGTGCTGCGGTCGGAGGCACCACTATTATTGCCGGTTTCCCATCCTAGGGCGCAGCAGCCGTCTTCGGGGGAGGGGCCGTATTCTCTGGTTGAACCGACTTCATCAGACGGCGGTGACAAATGCACTGCGACAAGTACAACGAAATGGCTGCCGCTACAGTGTTAAGTAAGCATATAATAATTATATAGTCGATCGCCAATGGTTTGCCAAAATCAAAACGCAATCTAGCAACAGCGTACAAAAATGAAAATATGACGGCAGCCGTTGACACGATCACTAAATAAAAAAATGAAACACCAGGAGTCCTTATTTCTCCTCGAACTATATAATTTAGCAACACCACGCATAGAACAAGAGAAATAACCGAGTGCAGAGCGTTAAATGGTATCCACGAAGCAAAAAACCTCACGGGCGATTCTGGAGGGGCTGGGCTGTTTATTCCATAATCCGATATGACCTGTGCATAATCAAAAAAGAACACAACGCCTGTGATCGTCAGAAGGGTGAGGGAATATTTTTCAACTATTCCACGTAACGTAAGTTTATCATCCTCAGTGTTTGAGTTCGGTGAAAGCGATATTATTAGAATTGTTGCGGCCAAAAGAATCGGAATAGCTTGGGCTAGCAGGTAGATGCCGGATGTCTTGAGAGCATCCTGGCCATCGGGCCAAAAATCCAAACGCTGTTCTCCATTTAGGCGGTCAACGATTGGAGCGGCTAGGGGGATAGCAAACCAAAGTATCGTGAGCGCCACAATCGACAGCAACGCTCCTGCTACGAGGCCTCTTACTGGCACGTTTTTTGATCGAGGCTCTCGCACACCTAGGTCTTTCGCAAGCCCTCTGAGCGCCGCACCTCCCCCTTTTCTCACTGCCGCAATCGATAACACATAGATAATTTGTTCAAGTAACGCCTTTATTTCCTTCTCTGAACTTGTGGATAAATTACTCTTGTTTAACTCATCGGCACGCCTAGAAAGCTCAGTTTGATAAAAGGCGATATCCGCATAGTCTCGTATTTTGTTTTGCCAATCAAGTTTTGTCCATTCTTCGAGTTGTGCGAGTCGCGCATCGCTGGTCGAAAGTTTATTCCATAACTCAACGGAAAAATCGGTAGCGGTATTGGCTACAAGCCTTGGCACCCCAACCAAGTCATGGAATATGTCTCGCATTAAGTTTGCGACCTTTGAGAAACCTGGGATTGCTGGATTAGCCAAACCCATGAATGCAGCCGCTATAAACAAAGGATATGGAACGGATCGTATCGTTTCCGCGAAACCAGTGTTTTCTTTTCCTTCAGTTACACGGAGCCATCCTGAAATTAAAGACGGCGAAAGAAGACACACTAGAAGATATGCCGCAAACGTCAGGAGTAGGAACAACACGAGCGTGCTGACATACGATCGAAGCCCAAGGAAGTGTCTCGCTCGTAGGTTCGGAATCACTCCAAACCAACGCCGCAAGTCCTCATCCTGCTCGTCGAGTTCGCCATACTTTCCAATTTGAAAGCACGTAAGCAGAAACACTCCAAGCCAAAACTGTGTTGATGTCAGCAACTCCGTCATGAAGGTTCACCGAGGGGGACAAACACCGTTCGGACAAGCTTGTGCATGCACTTCGGTGCCGGAAACCTGAGCAAGAGCAGGTATCATGGCCAGCACGAAACCGCAAAACACCGAGATAGATAAGAGTCTAAACATCGCTCACCTCCTGCAGAGTTATTATGCCACATAAAACTCCGGCCGTCATCAATGGTAATTTTTAATGAACCGCCGCCGCCAGCAGCGCTCCGGCGCACGCCAGTGGGGGTGCCCGCCGCCGTGAACACCCGCCGCCCATCATCCAGTTCGATCGCCACCATGCCCTCCAGCGGTCGCACGAGATCGCGCAACGCTGCGAACGTCGGCGGCTCATTGTCTGCGCCATCGGCAAGCACCACCGTTACTAGTCGCGGCGCCTTGCGGGCGGTCAGGCCGAACTCCTCGCGCAAGCGAAACACTATGCAGGTGGCAATCCCATGCCGGCGGCAAACCTGCGCCACGGCGACGCCGGGCTTCTCCGTCTCCTGCACGATCGCATGCTTCTCTTCGACGCTGAAGCGGTGCCGGTTCGAGCGCCCGTCCACCGCCGCCGGTGTCGGGAGATATGCCCGTCGCACGCAACTAGCAGCGCTGCTTGATTGAGCCCGGGTTCTCGGATGAAGAAGCGATCGCCAGTCCATTTCGTCGCGGGATTCCTTGAGCCGATCGCGCCAGATCCGCAACGCTTGTCGCGGCAGCCCGAGCACCGCGCATACTCGGCTTGCCCCATGCTGCTCCGGTTCCTCGCCCCAGCGCCCCAAGCACGGTCGGGCCGCTGTCCGCGCGCTTGCCGCAACGATACCGGGGAGGCATTTGGGGCGCTTCGGCGGCGCCCTTGCTGCGCTGGCGTTCTGCCTTCTTCCGCCACCATGACGCGTGATTGCACTACCAAAAATGTGCAGGAACAGGGCGCCTACAGGCGCCCAATTGGGACGGCCGCTGTAGTTGGACAGGACTTGGCTGTGTTGCTGGTTGATCCTTGCGCTGGTCCCGACGGGTCGTCGGCTTGTTCCTAGCCTGCACCCGGACCGATCCTGTCGACCCGCAAATGCCGCAAAGGGGGTAGGGAGATGAACTACTTGGCGGGCCCCGATGTGTCGTTCGATGAAACGTCGGTCTGTGTGGTCACGGAAGCAGGCGAGATGCTCTTGCAAACGTCTATTCGGCGCTGATTGCACCGCTCGGCCCTCGAACCCAACGCGAAGCGCATGCGACGTCTTGGTGACGAAGCCGGCTCGCCGTTGTCTTTGCTGCACCCCGAACTGGTGGCGATCGCCCGCCGGCGATCTGACTGGAAACGGTTCATGTGTGCGCCGCGATGTCGGCGCAGTGCAACAGAACCGACAAGCCGGATGCGCTGGACATTGCGCATCTGATGCGCACGGGCCGGTTCCGCCAGGCCTATATCAAGTCAGAAAGCTGCTATCGGACGCGGCTTTTTTTGACGCACCGGCGCAACCTGAAGGCCAAGTTCCTCGACCTGGAGAACGCCATCCACCAATCGCTGAAGCCGTTCGGCATCCGGTTGAGCAAGGTCGGACGCGGCGCTTTCGAGCGGGCGATGCGCGCGGCCGTGGCGGTCGATCCGCTGTCGGCCGAGCTGATGAGGCGCCATGCTGATGGCGCGCGGCGCTGTGGCGACAGTATTGCGGGCTGCACGATGTCGTCGTGAAGGTAGTCGCGCGCAATGAGGTGTGCCGGCGCTTCATGGCCATCCCAGTGTCGGCCCGGTGACGACGCTCTCGTTCATTACAGCGATCGACGATCCCACACGCTTATGCCGCTCGCGCGAAGTCGCGGTCTACTTCGGGCTGACGTCGCGACGCTGGCAGTCCGGCTCAACGATCGACATTCTGGGACGCATCTCGAAAGCCGGCGACGCAGACGTTCGGCGTGCGCTCTACAAGGCGGCATCGGGAATGCTGACGCGCTTCAAGGGCAGGGACAAGGTCAAGAACTGGGGCCAGGCGATCGCCAAACGCTCCTGCCACCGCAAGCTGCGTGGCGGTGGCGCGCAAGCTGGCGGTGATCATGCACGCCATGTGGAGCGACGGCACGTTCCATGTCGGCGATTCCGCGGCAAGCCAAGCGGATACCGGCCGGCGTGCCAATGACAAGGCCCGCAAGCTGCTGGGAGCGCATCGATGAGCAGAAGATCGACAGTTGAAACGCATTGGGTCGGCACGCTGACGGGCGCCATCTGACACAAGGAATCTGCTCCGGCGGATGAGGACTGATGCAGACCAGGAACGACGGAACGCACGTTATCTTCCCTACGGCCGCGCCGATCGCGAGACGGCCGGACCGCGCCGGATTGCCTGTGACGATGCTTCGTTCACTCCGATGGAAAGTGCGCCACGACGGTTCCCGTGCTGCAAATAAGCAGCGCTGCTACGCCGTCGCGGAGCGCGGAAGACTGCACGGCGCATCGGAACTCGACGCAAGAGTACGGGATCGTGGCATAGAGCATAAAATAGTGTATTATCGTATATTAGGAGAGAAACGACGATGGAGAACAAGTCTCGCAAAATACGACCGATTAAGATGGCAAGATAAAATGGCGCACATTGTGCTGCGGTCGGTTGGTTGCATTTCCTGGTTTTTTTGCCGCTTCCCGAACATTGCTGCGTCTTCGCGCAATGTGCTGAGAGCATGCAAATTATTGTATCCTCTGTGCAAATGGCAGGGTGAGGACGGGTGCCGTGTCCGATGAGCACGACTTCCGCGTCCGTCCGGGCCGCATTCGCTCGACGCGAGCCCAATCGTCGCGGCCCTTCATCGCCCAGGCGCTTGCGGCGGCGCAAAAAGCCGGCGGCAGCGTGTCGCGCTCAGGCCGGATCGGGACAGGCAACAGTTCGCGGTTCGGGCGGGGCAGGGCAGCGAGCCTTCAGGCCAATCGCTTCCTCACCAGCCGCTCCCGCGTCGCCACGATCAGGACCCGCGTGGTTCGCCATACAAACGTGGCGCGCCGTTGGCGGCCCACCTCAACTATCTGCGGCGCGAGGCGTTACACGCAACACGCGAAAGCCCGCTTGTTCGGACCGGAGGTCGCCGAAGCGTCGACCACGGAGTTCGTCGCGCGTTGCAAGGATGACCGGCATCATTTCCCCTTCATCGTCTCGCCGAGGACGCTGTCGAGATGGCCGACTTGACATCTTTCACTCGTGATCTCATGGACGCATGCAGAACGATCTCGGTATGGCACTCGACTGGGTCGCGGTCGATCATTGGAACACCGACAATCCGCAGATCCATCGATGGTGATTCCGACGCCTTTACTCGTTCCCATTGTCGACGCGAAGCGCTGCGGCGCGCGGGCATCGTCGAGCGGATCGATCCCGACTGCTGGGAAGTACCGAACGACTTCGTCAAATAAGTTGCTGCCTACGACGCCCGTAACTGGCGCAGAGACTTTGCCGTCCGCACACTGTCTCTCCTCGACCTCGACAACTAGGTGACCAGCGATCGTGCGGCGTGGCTCAATCCGGAACTGACCTCGCAAACCGGACGCCGCTGGCACAAATCGGATCTGGTTGAGACGCCGGTGACTCGGTGGACCGGCGCCGGCAGAGCCTCGTCGAGATGGCCATGCCAAGCCTCGACGACGGACGCATCCGAGCGTCAATAAACTTGCTGCAATGGCTAGACCAGCACGACGTCCCCCGCGTCGGGTGCATGATGGTGACCGAGCGCAGGCTGTGCTTGGAGAGGAGTCAGACTGGAGAGCACGTCAGCGGCCGGCTGGTCGAAGCGGCTCAGCTCGCCTCTGGCCGGTTTGCATGATTGACGACGGTGTCGGCTTTCCAGCTCGTGCCTTGGCAGTCAGCGCTCGATAAGCGCATCGGCCAGCACATACCGGCATGGCCCGCGACGGCGGCGGCATCGAGTGGAGGTCGGCAAGAAGAGCGGGTTGGGGGCTTTGACTTTGCGGGAGGGCCGACTACATCTTCCACGATAAGAACGCCAGCTTGCGCCCAATCTCAGTCATAGATGATCGCTTTGCCATCGCCTGAAAGCGGACATTGGCGACCAACAGACCGAAGGTGGGTTGCGTCAGAACTTGATCCCACGAGAACTCCGCCAGAATCGGCGCTTGTGTCACAAGCGGGACATAACGCGGCGGCCGAGTATCTGTCTCTACTGCCGTTAGTTCGGGTGGCAATCATTTCCTCACCGTGCCGGCTCTCGGCCAAAGAGAACAATATACTTAAGTGTAAATTAGATTATTCTTATGTAGATAGCGAAAATTTTCTTCTCCGGATACCGCCTAGCCTCTTATCAGACGATCACGGATGTGTTACCGAATTTGCTGCGGGGGTAGTGCGGCGGCAACTGCAGCAATCCCAAAAAGCGGCGGAGATATATGGTGTCGGGCACCGCGCTTGGCATTGCTGATGTTGTGCACGCCTATACGGGGCGGGCCAGGCCTAAGATCAAGGCTGGCTGGTCGAGGCGGTACCATAGCCTCATTTGAAGGTTTGGCGATGAAATCCAATTGGCTGTTTTTCTCTGGTTGGGTAATCGTCGTTGCGGGTGCCCTGCTTTTGGTGCGGGTGATTTCTGGGGGGAAAGGCATTCATGGAAGGCATGGCCAACTTGTCCCAGTCCAGGCAACGGACTGCACCTTGTTTGCGGGATCGATAGCAATATCTCCGTTATTTTTCCCGTTTACGCTGCTCCCGTATCTGTTGTTCTGTTTATATAAAGTAAAGATGCTTCCTGCTCAAAATTATACGTCCGAGCAGAACGTATTTTCGACGAATGTCGTGTTCTTGAGCCTTCTCTCTTCGTCCTTAGTGGCTATGTTGTTCGCAACCACGCTGTCTGCGAGCCTTGGAGTTCCGGTTAGCGACCAGATCACCCGTCTCATTCAAGACGTATCGCTCTTCAAGGAGAATATTGCCGGATATTCGGAATATGGAAATAAGTTCTATTCGACGAGCAGCTCCGCAAACGCTATTTTTGCCCTCGTTATATCGCCGTATTTTAGTTTAGTTCCTCTTTTATTGTTCAACTACTATTTTATTAGATTTCCGGGCCATTTGATGAGCGTCAAGTCGCGTATTTATCAATTTCTTGACAGCGGAGATAAGAATCTCTCGATCATCAGGAGAGCATTTTATATTCTTTCATTGGTTTCTGTTGGGTCTGTTGTATTCAAATTTGTTACATACTTTGCGCCGAGCGTCCCTCATTCGCGAATGACATTTTTTAGGTACCCTATAGATGGGGAGTTTTTCTATTTTCTGGATGCCTCCAATGGAATTATTTCGGCGCTTCAGTTTGCGCTTGTTAACTTCGCAGAGGTGACGCTTCTGCTCTTATATATGGCGATGTCGATCATCTTTCGATCAGCAAGTCGCGTACCGCGCGGTGATTAGTTTAGCGTTCTATATCAACCATCAATAAGCGATCACACAGTCTCTATTGGCGAGAACTACCAGCGGAGGGCACGAATGGACCAGGATGACATCGAACGGCTGACGGCTCTTAAGAATGATTTGGATCGGGAGAGCAATAATACGACCATCTATTTTGCCGCCCAGGAGAATATGTTGCGACAGGCTGCGCGTATCGCAGACACTGCTGCCGACGCTTCACGGTTTTTGGCTGCTGCCGAAACCTTCGCCACCGTCGGCTCGGCGCTGACTGCACTGTTTACCTCGGTCTCCGTATCGTTTGATGAACTGGCGAGGTATGAGGCGGACCCATCAACTACGCTGGCCTGGGCAAGTTTCCGAGCGTCGGTCAGGGCCGGGATCGATACAGCCGCCGCAGTTGCTGCTGGAGCGGCCGTTGTTGCCTTCTCAGGGGCGGTTATTGCAGGCTCAGCGGTGCTAGTGCCAACGGTGGGCACGGTTGTTTTGATTGGCGCTGCAGCCGCCTCTGGCGCGATCTTGGCTGGAGCGCTGATCGACGAGGGCGTGCTTTTCATCCTTGATCAGATGGAAGAGATGGGGCTTAGTTTCGGGACGAACCTCGACTTTTCCACATACTCACAAGGAGTGGCAATCGCAGGAACTATTGGCAGCGATCATATAGCGACCAGTCATTTCTCTGACAGCGTGTACACAGGACTTTCGGCCGATACAATCATCCAGAATGGCGGATCGGATGTCATAGACGGAGGTGGCGGGCCTGATACGGTCGATTATAGCCAGATGAGTGCAGTCCATATTGACGCAACTGAAAGCAGTATCAGCGTATCCCACAACACGGGCCTCGACACGCTGACAAACATTGAGACCATTGAGGGAACTGCGGCTGCCGACAGCGCTGCGGTCTATGCGTACGACGGAGATATCCGGATCAACTCGGGAGGTGGCGACGACGTCTTCGCAATAGGCGTTAACAGCGGCAGCTACAACCGTGTTCTGGACGCCGGCGACGGCAACGATGCATTGACGTTCTACGATACCGGTGAAAGAGCCTGGGTCGATCTGTCGATCGGTTTTGCGGGTTTTGGTACCAAGGATGTCGGCGGCGGGACGTCCTTCTACCAGCTATCGAACTTCGAGAACATTACCGGGACCGACGCCGAGAATACGCTCGTCGGCAACAGCTCTAACAATGTATTGGCTGGCCTGGGCGGCGCTGATGACCTGATTGGCGGCGGTGGCTTCGACACTTACAAGATCGGCGATGGTGACACTGTTCGCGACAGCGACGGCAGCGGTGCAGTTTATCTTGGCGATGAGCGGTTTTTTGGCGGTACGAAGAGCGAGGGCGCCGCAGCGTATAAGGACAAGTTCGGAAATGTCTACACGCTGACAGACAATGTGTTGGTCATCGATTTTGGCTCGGGGTCGGTAACCATTAAGGATTTTTCGAACGGAGACCTCGGAATTACCCTTTCCTTGGAGCAGAACCCGCTTTCGCGATGGCCGCCGTACAGACCCTCACCGCCCATTGATCCCTTAGTCTTGGACCTTGATGGCGATGGCGTTGAGCTTATTTCGCTTGCTAACTCACATACTCATTTCGACTTCAAAGGCGATGGATTTGCAGAAAAAACTGGCTGGGTTGCGTCGGATGATGCGTTCCTGGTGCGGGATGCGAATGGTAACTCCGTCGTTGATGGTGCCTCTGAGCTATTTGGCAATGAGACCCAGGATGGTTTTACCGCCCTGAGCGCGTTCGACTCCAATCATGACGGCCGCATCGATGCCGACGATTCCGTGTTCAGCACACTGAAGCTTTGGCGCGACCTGGATGGTGATGGCGTTTCCGATGCTGGCGAACTGTTTTCTCTTTCATCGTACAACATATCGGCAATTAATCTTGCGAACAGCGCCAATGGCCGCAGTCAGGGCGGCAATGTTGTTGCGTTTGACGGTTCCTACGTTTCAGGCGATGGTACGACAGGGGCGGCGGCGGCGGTTTATTTCGGCGTCGACAACACCGTCACGCACTGGATTCCCCCTGAAGGCTTTGTCGCCTCTAACCAAGCAAAGGAATTGCCGAACCTGAAGGGCTATGGACTGATCCCCGATTTGGCGTACGCCATGACGTTGGATGGGGAGCTTCTGGAGCACGCATCCGATCTGGTACTTCAGCTCTACACGGGTGCAGCGCACGACATCCGTGCGTCGTTCGAAGCCCTTCTGCTGGAGTGGGCCGGCGTTGATGGGGTTCCCGCTAGCCCGGAAGGCTCCTACCTCGATTCGCGACATAGGGCCTTTCTCGAAAAGTATTTTGGAAGCCCATTTCCAGAGACGATACCGAGTTCCTTCGAGCGAACCCTCGAGGAGACGTTCGACCAGGCATTGAATACACTGCTTACCCGGTTCATAAGCCAATCTGCGGTCAGCGCCTTCACGCTTGGGATCGATCCGACAGTGATCGAGAACAGTCCGTTTGGATCGCAATGGCCGGTAAGCTACGATCACGAAGCCGACCGCTTGCACGTTAGCGTGCTCTGGATAGAGTCGGTCTTTGATAGGATGCCAAGTGGCGCAGCTGAGCGGACCGAATACGTACAGAAGGCTTTGATCGCCCTTAAAGGTATTCAGTATGAATATTTCTACGATTCTAGCTGGACGTGGGAAGTTGTCGTCTCCAACGCCCTCAACGCAGCCACCGGTAACGATCCCGCACTAGCTTCGCTGGTCGACGATGGCCCGCTGCTGCAGGGGGGAGACCAAGCCGATATTCTGCAAGGGAGACTCCTCAACGACACATTGGTCGGAGGACATGGCGACGATACGCTTCGCGGTGACGCCGGCGACGACACCTATCTGTACGCGCGCGGCGATGGCAACGACCACATTCTCGACCAAGGGCTATGGTCGGGTGATGTGACGGGTGGCGATCGTCTTGTCTTTACCAATATTCTGGCGGCCGACGTCAATTTGAGCCTGTCCGGGACCGACGTGACCGTTACTGTCAGCGAGAGCGCCCCTGGCGCCGGCAATGGCGGCTCGATCCTATTGGTAGGTTCGCTCTCCAATTCCGTCGACAGTCTGATCGGTGTGGATGAGATCGTGTTCGCCGATGGCGAGGTGTGGACACGCTCGGACTTCGTCAACCTTGTGCGTGGCGGCATTCATGGCGACGCCGGAAACAACACGATCGTCGGGACCGCCACGGGTGAGGCCCTCACTGGTTTGGGCGGCAACGATACGCTGCAGGGTGATGGCGGCAATGACACGGTGAATGGCGGCGTCGGCAGCGACACGGTTGTCTATGCCTCCGGCGACGGGAACGACGTGATCGAAGGCACAAAAAACCTTACCGACGTCGACACTTTGAGGCTGATCAATCTCAATGCGGACGACATTCAGCTTGCGCGGCAAGACACGACCCTGACAGTGAAGATCCTCTCAACGGGCGAGATTATTACCGTCGAAAAGCAATTCTGGAAAAATGAAAACTGGGGCATCGAGAAAATCATCTTCGCTGATGGTATGTCCTGGAACCAGGCAGATATCACCGCCCATGCCTGGACTCGCGGCACTACGGGAAACGACGATCTAACAGGAAGCAGCATTGAAAGCGGCAACTGGAATGATAATTACGACGCCGGAAAGGGGGACGATACGTTCTGGGATTGGTCAGGTAGCGATACTTATATCTACGCTTCTGGCGACGGCAACGACCGCATAGACGATTATGGCGGGAATATTTTGTACTCGGGGACCGATACGCTTAAGCTCATCGACCTCAATATGAACGACGTTGTGCTAACAAAATCGGGTCTAGATCTAATAATCACCGACCTTCAAACATCCCAAACCATCACCATCTTAGAACAGCTCGGCTCCTCAAGAGGGGTAGAAAGCATCGTCTTCGCTGACGGCGCGCGTTGGGACAGGGCGGATTTCCTTAGCGCAGCTGCTGGTGCCATCATGGGGAACCAAGCGAATAATTCTTTAACCGGCACCACCGCAGCCGATACGATCATCAGCCTTGAAGGCAATGACACGCTGACCGGCGGTCTGGGCGCCGATGTGTTGAAGGGGCGCGCGGGAAGCGACACCTACGTCTATGCAGCCGGTGACGGCAACGATCATATCAACGATGAGGACGGTTCCGTCACCGATATCGATGTCTTGCGGCTGACAGATCTGAATGCCGAAGACGTGCAGTTTTCTCATGATGATTTCAATCTGACGATCAAAGTGCTCTCCACCGGCGAGACGATCACCGTCGACGGCCAGTTTTCCGATCCTGATCAGAATTTCGGCATCGAAAAGATCGAATTCGCCGATGGTTCATCGTGGAACCAGGCAGATATTCAGGCAAATGCCTGGATACGCGGAACCGACGGCGACGATAACCTTTACGAGAATGGCTTGTGGCCTGTTACGTTTTATGGAGGCAAGGGTGACGATTATTTCAGCCCTTCAATGGGTGACGACAAGTTCATCTACGCTTTGGGTGACGGGAACGATACCTACTCCCTGTATAACCCATGGTTTGATGACCCAGACGATATAGAGAGCGATACGCTGATATTTACCGATATTCTCTCAAGCGGAGTCGCGCTTTCTGTAGACGGGGATAATCTGCAGATACGCATCCTTGAAACCAACGAACTGATCACCATACGCAATCAGTTCCATGTTCAGCCCGTTGATGCAGGTATCGAGAAGATTGTATTTTCGAACGGCGAGGAGTGGAACTCTGCACGGATCAGCATCGAGGCGGGCGAGGTGCCGGGCGGGAGCATGACGATCCTGGTGGGATCGGAAAATGGTGAGTCCTATACCGGGTCGAACGGCGATGATGTTTTTGTCTTCACGGATAGCGACGGCTACCAGATCGACGGCGGTGAGGGTTTCGACACGGCATCCTACCACACCCGGACGGAAGCAGTTGCGGCCAACCTTTCGAGCGGTGAGGGCTCCGATGCCTTTATCTCGATTGAGAACCTGACGGGCTCGGCGTTCGACGATCATCTGACCGGCGATGCCGGCGACAACAAGCTCGTCGGCCAGGGCGGCGGCGACACGATCTCCGGCGGCGCCGGCAACGATACGATCGACGGCGATTTCGCGCCCGAGGTGGTCGTCGGCGTCGGCCTTGGAGAAAGCTATGCGACGCTGACTTCGACGGCGGCCAACAATTCGATCGCCAATGCCTACGATATCAGCAACAGCTTCTCCACCCTTGCTGATAGCGAGATCGCGGATTCGACCACCGTGGCGCATTCCACGGTCAACGCAACCGGCAATGGCGCCGCCGGCTACTACAAGATCATCTTGAAGGCTGGCGAGACCATCACCGCCGATATCGACCATACATCGGGGGATCTGGACACTTACATCAGACTGATTCGGGCTGACGGTTCCGAGGAGTTATCCTCAGACGATAATGGCGGGGATCCGGGTTCCACCATAAGTCTTGATTCGTCACTGACCTTCACTGCCTCGGTCGATGGAACCTACTATATCGTGGTGGGGAGCTACGAGGATCACGACGTCGTCCCCGCCGGCGAGACTTATGAACTGAACGTCTCTGTTGGCATCGATTCGGGCGCGATTGTGAGGGTAGGCGTGGCGGGCAACGACACGCTAGACGGCGGCGCAGGTGACGACACGCTTTACGGGCGAGCTGGCGACGACACTTTGATTGGCGGCACGGGTGACGACAATCTGGTCGGTGGGGACGGCGACGATACCTACGTCTACAGCCGCGGCGATGGCAACGACATCGTCAACGATGCTGTTGACAGCAACACCGGCAGCGGCGGGTCGGATCACATCGTGCTTCACGGCATAAACGCATATGAAGTGACGGTGCAGACATCGGGCGATGATCTAATCCTGGCCATTGCCGAGAGCAGCGCTGGTGCGGGTGATGGTGGCCAGATCGTGCTCACCGGTACGGCGGCCAATTCCGGTCAGCACGGCATCGAGACCGTCGAGTTCGACAACGGAGCAGTCTGGGCCAGGACCGAAATGCAGGCCGGCACGCCGGCAAATCGATCGCCGATCGTTGCCAATGCGCTGCCGGATTATGAAACCGCCGAAGGCGCGTCTTTCAGCGTCGTCCTGCCGGCAGATGCCTTCTCCGATCCGGACGGGCAATCGCTGACGCCGTCGGCCAAACTGGCCGACGGATCGGCACTTCCGTCCTGGCTGACCTTCGATGCGGTTACGCGTACGCTGTCGGGCGAGCCGCCGTCAGGGTCCGAAGGCGCGATCGACGTCACCATCACGGCGTCCGACGGTGTCCTGCAGGTATCCGACACGCTGTCGCTGACGATCGGGTCGGCCCAGCCGGCGCAATGGACCGGCACCGACGATGCGCTTTCCACGACCGAAGGCACGGCGCTTGTGCTCAACCTTATGGCCAACGACGTCATTCCGTCAGGCGCCAACGCCGAGCACTTCATCTGGGTCCAGCCCGAGCATGGCACGGTCTACTGGAGTAGCGCCGACAACTCCTACATCTATGAGCCGGATGCGGGATTTACTGGCACCGATACGCTCACCTATGGTCTGCACGACGCGGATCATCTCGATCAGACCATGACACCGAATGGCGTGCATGTGACTATCGATGTCACCGAGGCCGAGACCCATCCGAACGAATGGGTTGGCAATGACGATGCATTGTCGACCAGGGAAGACACGCCGATCATCCTCAACCTGATGGCCAACGATGTCATTCCCACCGGGGCCAATGCCGAGCACTACATCTGGGTGCAGCCGGAACATGGCACCGTCTCGTGGAGCAGCGCATCGGATTCCTATGTCTATCAGCCCGATGAAGGATTTGTTGGCACTGACACGCTTACCTATGGCCTGCACGATGCCGATCACCTGGACCAGACGATGACTCCCAATGGCGTCCAGGTCACGATCGAAGTCACCGAAGGCGGCGATACGTTCGTCTTCGGCCCGAATTTCGGCAACCAGGTGATCAACGACTTTGTCGCGGGTCTCGGGACCGAGGATGTCATTGAGTTCGAAAACGACGTCTTCGCCGACTTTGCCTCGGTGCTTGCCGCAGCCTCTCAAGTCGGCGCCGACACGGTCATCACGCATGACGCCAGCAATGTCGTCACCCTGAAGAATGTTGCCTTAGCCAATCTTCATCAGGACGATTTCCAGTTCATCGCCGCCTGATGCCTGAACTGGAATTCATGTGAAGGCGATGCCGCAGTCCGCTCCATCAGTGCCGCCGCGAACAACCCTCGCGGCGGTTCTTGGTTCATTTCGTCGTGCATTCGCCGGGATCGCACTGATGAGCGGCGTCGTCAACATACTGGCGCTGACCGGCTCGTTCTTCATGCTGCAGGTCTATGATCGCGTCATCCCCGGCCGCAGTGTGCCGACGCTGGTCGGACTTGCGGTGTTCGCCGGCGTGCTCTTCGTCTTCCAGGGCGTGCTCGAGCTCATCCGATCGCGTCTTCTGGTGCGCATTGGCATGGGCCTGGACGCCCGCCTGAGTGGTCAGGTCTATGCCGCGCTCATGCGGCTGCCCCTGCGCACCAAGCTCGCCGGCGATGGCCTGCAGTCGCTGCGCGATCTCGATCAGGTGCGGTCCTTCCTATCGAGCGCCGGTCCGACCGCGCTCTTCGACCTGCCATGGATGCCGCTCTATCTCGGTATTTGCTTCCTCTTCCATTTCTGGATCGGCATGACGGCGCTGGCGGGTGCGATCATCCTGTTTGGCCTGACGCTGCTTGCCGAGGCGCGCACGCGCGAGCCGGCCAGGAAAGCCAACAGCCAGGCGGCGGCGCGCAACATATTGGCCGAGGCGACGCGGCGCAATGCCGAAGTGTTGCAGGCGATGGGCTTTGGCTCGCGCATTGCCGGCCGTTGGGCCGACATCAACGCCGAGTATCTCGGCACCAACGCGAAGGCGAGCGATCTTGCCGGCACGCTCGGCACCATTTCCAAGATACTGCGCATGATGCTGCAGTCGGGCATCCTGGCCATCGGTGCCTGGCTGGTCATCCATCAGGAAGCGACGGGCGGCATCATGATCGCCAGTTCCATCATGATGGGCCGGGCATTGGCGCCGATCGAACTGGCGATCGCGCACTGGAAGGGCTTTGTCGGCGCCCGCCAGGCCTGGGCGAGGCTGACCCAACTCCTGGCGCTACTGCCCGAGGCGGCTGCGACGGTTTCGCTGCCGGCACCGATCGATACCCTTGTGGTCGAGAGCATTAGCGTCACCCCGCCGGGAGAACGGCGCGTGGTGGTGCAGGATGTGGGCTTTGTGCTGGAAAAGGGAGCCGGCCTCGGCATCATTGGGCCGAGCGCTTCCGGCAAATCCTCGCTGGTGCGGGCGATTGCCGGCATATGGCAGCCGGCGCGCGGCGCAGTCAGGCTCGATGGCGCGACGCTCGACCAATGGCTGCCGGAAGAACTCGGCAGACATGTCGGCTATCTGCCGCAGGACGTGCAATTGTTCGACGGCACCATCGCTGAAAACATTGCGCGTTTCGAAGCCGAGGCACCGTCGGACAAGATATTGTCCGCGGCCCGCGCGGCGGGCGTGCACGACCTGATCGTCCATCTGCCGGAAGGTTACGAGACACGCATCGGCGAGGCGGGATCTGCCTTGTCGGCGGGCCAGCGGCAAAGGGTGGCACTGGCGCGCGCTCTTTATGGCGAGCCGTTCCTGGTCGTTCTCGATGAACCCAATTCCAACCTCGATGCGGAAGGCGAGGCCGCCTTGACCGAGGCGATCCAGGACGTTCGCGCGCGTGGCGGCATTGCCGTCGTGGTGGCGCATCGCCCCAGCGCGCTGGCAAGCCTCGATCAGGTGCTGGTGATGGCCAATGGCCGTGTCCAGGCCTTCGGTCCGAAGAACGATGTCCTGAACAAGGTCACCCGGCCGGCCAGCGTCCCCCTGAAGGTCGTGCCCGCGGCCGAGGAGAACGTATCTTGATGGCCGGCGCTCCCACCATCGATCGGACCATTCGGCGTTATCTGCTCGGTGGGGTCGCCGCCTGCATACTGCTCGTCGGCGGCGCCGGCAGCCTGGCGGCGGTCACAGAAATGTCTGGTGCCGTGATCGCGTCGGGAAAGCTGGTTGTCGATTCCAGCGTCAAGAAAGTGCAGCATCCGAGCGGCGGCGTGGTAGGCACGATTCTGGTGCATGAAGGCGATGCCGTGAAATCCGGCCAAGTCCTGATCCGTCTCGACGAAACCGTAACCCGCGCCAATCTGGCAATCGTCACCAAGGGTCTCGATGAATTCGAGGCGCGTCTGGCCCGTCTCGAGGCCGAGCGCGACGACCATGCCGCCATCGCCTTTCCGACCTCGTTGACCTCGAGGCAGGATGATCCCGCAGTTGGACGTGCCATGGCGGGTGAACAGTCATTGTTCGAGTTTCGCCGGCAGGCGCGAGCCGGCCAGAAGGCTCAGTTGGAAGAACGCATCGCGCAACTGGGCGAGGAGGCCTCGGGGCTCGAAGAACAGCGGCAGGCCAAGAGCCGCGAGATCGAGCTGATCGGCACCGAGCTCGACAGCATTCGCAAACTCTGGCAGCAGAAGCTGGTCTCGATTGATCGCCTGACAGCACTGGAGCGCGACGCCGTCCGCCTCGACGGCGAGCACGGACAGCTGACCGCGTCGATCGCGCAGTCCAAAGGCCGCATCGCCGAAACCCGGCTGCAGATCATCCAGGTCGATCAGGATCTGCGCAGCGAAGTCGCGACCGAGTTGCGCGACGTGCAGGGCAAGATTTCCGAATTCGTCGAGCGCAAGGTTTCGGCCGAGGACCAACTCAAACGCATCGACATCCGCAGCCCGCAGAATGGCGTGGTCCACCAGCTCGCCGTCCACACGGTCGGCGGCGTCATTTCACCGGGCGAGGTGATCATGCTGGTGGTGCCGGTGGCGGATGACCTGACCGTCGAGGCCCGTGTTGCGCCACAGGACATAGATCAGCTTTCCCTGGGTCAGGATGTGACACTGAAGCTATCGGCGTTCAACCAGCGCGTGACGCCGGAACTGAACGGCGTCGTCAAGGAAATCTCCGCCGATCTCAGCGTCGACGAACGAAGTGGCGCGGCCTTTTACACGGCTCGCGTCAGCCTGCCGCGCGCAGAGCTGAAAAAGCTGAAAGGCCTGACACTCACGCCAGGCATGCCCGTTGAAGCGTTCTTTTCGACCGGCAGCCGCACCATGATGTCCTATCTCGTGAAACCGCTGGCCGATCAGATAGCAAGGGCGTTCCGGGAAGAGTAAGGCCTCTTGGCTTCTGGGTGATCGGAGTGGCGACCACTTCTCGACAGTACCATTACGCAAGCCGGCGCGCCGCGCGCCGTCAATCCAATTGCTATCTTCCGCTCGAATGCTAAGCCTTACGTTGGGTCGCCGGCTATCTTGGAGCCTAACCCAGCCTCGACAAGTCGTCGAAAAGCCTCCGATCTGGTGGGAAGGTCGGGCTGATTGCGGCGCCATTCGTCAACGCGCGCAAGCAAGTCACTCGTGAGCCGCAGTTCGAAGCGCTCAGTTTTGTTATCAATAGCATCGGGCGTGTTTGACAATGAATATGTCCGTAATGTACGGTATGTACGTAAATCGTGGTTTGCGTTTTGTGGCCGAACAACGTGCACGAACACGTCGCTCGGCCTGACCACAACCCAAGCTGTTTGGAGCTCGGATCATGGCTGATTCCGACAATACCACGACTTTGCCTTTCGTCATCGGCCGGCAACGCGATGAGCCTGACAGTCTGGCCTCCCAAGCCATAGATTCCGCTTTGAGCCGCTGGAGCGAGTGGCAACGCGCTCGATATGCCTCATTGCTGTTGTGTCGGGTGCAACAGCAGTTGGAGGCACGAATGATCGTCAATACCGGAATTCAGGTATTGACCGCAGAATCACCGACGCGAGTTCAAGGACGATCGGCGCGCACTCTCTGTCGTCTAGGGGACTATGCGGTGGCGCGAGAGGCTGAGGTCTTTGCGATGACCGAAGCTCTGAAGCTTCAGGATTCTATCCCTGTCATCGCGGCAACGTCGCTCGTCGGTGTCATCGCCAAGCTCGAGATGATCGTTGGCGCTGATCGAGATATTGGTGACCCTACCGATTTCCCGTGGCCTCATATTGCTTCCGTACTGCGTGACTTGAAGGCGATTGCAGGAGGCATGCCGGTTGGTCGCCAGAGCCGGGAAAGGACGCGGAGCGACGTGGCCAGACATTGGGAGTCCGCGGTCAAGTTGGTAGCGGCGCTGGAAGAAGAAGACGCGGCGGAGTACCGTGGCGATGTAGCGGTCTCCTGACACGCCAAAACCGCACGGCGCAAGTCATTGTACGCTGTGGCCCAAGACATGAACTTCGTGCTTTCCTTCGCCGTCCGGAGGACTCTGATGGCAGGTCGATCGACCATTGGGAGCATCCGACATGTCAGAGGAAACCAGTGCCGGACCACAGGCGGTGGTCTCGGCGAACGACAACGGCGACCTCGTCAGCCCCGAAGGTCGCCCTGAAGAGACGGCGGCGGCCAGGCTGGATCAGGTGGTGCTGAGTGTCGCCCGGCTTATCGGCCGGCAGTTGGCGCGAGAGACATTCAAGGCGGCCAACGACAACCGGCCGAGCCGCCAAGGGGGAGAGGGCAGGGGGCAGGATGGCAAGCCCCTTGGGAACAGGAGAGAGGATCTGCCACCATGACCCGTGTAGCACTCTATGCCCGCTATTCTTCCGACAGCCAGCGGGATGCCTCCATCGAGGACCAGTTGAGGCTGTGCCGAGAGCAGGCGGCGCGGGAGGGCTGGAGCGTGGCGGGAACTTATGAGGATGCGGCAATCTCCGGTGCCAGCACAGTGCTGCGGCCGGGCATCCAGCAGTTGGTACGCGATGCCCAGCGCGGCCGCTTCGAAGTGGTTCTGGCAGAGGCACTCGATCGTATCAGCCGCGACCAGGCAGATGTCGCCACCCTCTTCAAGCATCTCAGATTCGCCGGCGTTGCCATCGTCACTTTGGCCGAGGGCGAGATCAGCGAACTGCATGTCGGCCTCAAGGGCACGATGAATGCTTTGTTCCTCAAGGACCTTGCCCTCAAGACCCATCGCGGCCTGCGGGGAAGGGTGGAGAAGGGCAAGGCCGGGGGCGGGCTATGCTACGGCTATCGCGTGGTGAAGAAACTCGATTCCGAAGGCGAGCCCGTCCGTGGTGATCGCGCGATCGTGCCGGAGGAAGCGACCATCGTGCGTCGCATCTTCCGCGAATTCGCCGCTGGCAAGAGCCCGAAGGCGATCGCCGTCGACCTCAACAAGGAAGGCGTTCCTGGTCCACTCGGCCGGCACTGGGGCGATACCAGCGTACGCGGGCATGTAATCCGAGGTACCGGCGTCATTAACAACGAACTCTACGCCGGTGTGCTGGTTTGGAATCGCCTGCACTATGTCAAGGATCCTGCCACCGGCAAGCGCGTCTCTCGGACCAATCCGCCAATCAAATGGATTCGCACCGAGGTGCCGCATCTCAGGATCGTCGAGGACGAATTATGGCAGGCCGTGAAGGAGAGACAGAAATCCATCGCCAGCCAGTTCGAGGGGGTGGCGATCGCCACGCGCAAAGCCAGGGCCAGGAAGCTGCACACCATGAAGCGGCCGGTCTCCCTCCTTTCCGGCTTGCTCACCTGCGGCTGTTGCGGCGGGCGCTACGGCCTGTTCACACGCGACCGCTATGCCTGCCTCAACCACCAGCGCCGGGGCATCTGCGACAATGGCCGCTCCATCACCCGCGAGAAAATCGAACAGCGGGTCCTAGCAGGCCTGAAGGAAAGGCTGGTCTCGGCCGATGCCGTGGGTGAGGCAATCAGAGCTTATGCCCAGGAGACCAACCGCCTCAACCAGGAGCGTCGCGCGCAAAGCGAACAGGACCGCAAGGCACTCGACAAGATCGAGCGCGCCATCGCCGGCATCATGACCGCGATCGAGGATGGCCTGTACCAACCTTCGATGAAAGCGAGAATGGAAGACTTGGAGAGGCTGAAGGCGGAGATCACCGCGCGTCTGGCGGTGGCGCCCACCGATGTGCCTGACCTGCATCCCAACATCGCCACTCTCTACCGAAAGCGGGTCGAGCAGTTCACGCAAGCGCTCGCCGACCACGAGGACGGACGTCTTGCCGCCGAGGCGCTGCGTTCGTTGATCGGAGAGATCGTGCTCACGCCCGGCGACAAGCGCGGCGAGGTCCATGCCGAGCTACGCGGTGAGCTGTTCGCCATCCTCGAATTCGCCGAACCCGACCAAAATCAAAAGCCTGACGATGTTATGACAAAAGGGGTTGCGGGTCCCCGCAACCAAACAAAACGGCCCGCCTGGCTCAATGCCGGCGGGCCGTTCGCGTTCCGATCTCATAATGCTGCGGATGTCTTGTTTTGGGGTGCGGCAGAACCGCTTTATGTAAGCCATTACCGACCTTCTGCCGCGGTTGCATTCACGCCACGGCACTGCCGCGCGATCGCTTTCTCTCGGCGGCGGCGAGCAGGTCCACAAACGCGCGCACCTTGGCGGGCCTGAACCTTGCCGGCGGAAAGACAGCGTGGATACCGCCGTTGGGCAAGGCCCAGTCGGCAAAGACAGGAACCAGCCGCCCCTCGGCGATGTCGTCGCTGACGCTGTAGTCGGGAAACACACCCAGCCCTATGCCGGCAAGCACGCAGGCATGGGCAGCCGGGCTCTTGTCGCATGTGATGACCGGGTTGAGTTCAGTCAGCACCTTGTCGCCATCCCTGGAAAACAGCCATTGGCCGACGCCGCGAAGCTGGGCGTTTCCGACCCAGGCCAGCGACCGCGCCTGCCGCGGGCTCACGCCCTGCGGCAGGTTTGCGGCGAACGCAGGACTTGCCACCACGATCTGCCGGATCGTGCCCAGGCGCCGCGCCTGGTTGGAGGAATCAGCAAGCCAGCCGACGCGGATGCCGAGGTCGATCTGCTCGTCGACCAGATTGCTTACCGCGTCGTCGAAGATCACCTCGACGCGCATATGCGGATAAGTTCTCAGATAGGCGGCGATGACCGGTGCAACCACCTTCGTGCCGTAGTCGAGCGGCGCCGTCAGTCTCAACATTCCAGCCGGTTCGACGGCCGCGCGCGAAATCTCGCCATAGGCGGCCTCCGCTTCCCGCAGGATTATCATCGCACGATCATAGAAGAGGCGTCCCTCTTCGGTCGGCGCGACACGCCGTGTCGTTCGTCGCATGAGTGTCGCGCCCAACTCCTCCTCGAGCTTGCCGATCTGATGGCTGACCACGGCTTTGGCGACGCCAAGCCGGTCGGCCGCCGATGTGAAGGAGCCGGTCTCCATCACGGTGGTGAAGTAGACCAGTCGATTGAGGTTCAGCAGGTCAGCCACGGCGATCGCTTTGTATGAACTGGTCAGACAATCTATATTATTGGATGGTGTTTATCGCAAGATCGTTGTCTGCCACATAGGAGCAACAGATTTGGCAATCCAGACCGCTGCACGCCGCGCCAAGGGATATCAGGCAATCATGAGCAATTCGGATGTGATTTATCTTTTCGATCCGCTCTGCGGCTGGTGCTACGGCGCCGCCCCGATGCTGGACAAATTGGCTGCCAGGGGCGTGCGCGTCGAATTGCTGCCGACTGGTCTGTTTTCGGGAGCGGGCGCGAGGCCGATGGATGAAGGTTTTGCCGCTCACGCCTGGGCGAACGACCAGCGTATCGAGCGTCTGACCGGACAAGCGTTCACGCAAGCCTATCAGCACAATGTCCTCGGCATCCGTGGCACCTTGCTGGACTCGCATGCCGCGACCCTCGCCATCAGCGCCGCCGGCCTGGAAGACCCGAGCCGCCGGTTGACCGCGCTCAAGGCAATCCAACGTGCGCGCTATGTCGACGGTCGCGATATCGTAACTGTGGAAGGCGTGGCTGCCGTGCTCGCCGGCGCTGGCATGATGGATGCCGCCGCGATCCTGAAGAGCCCGACCGAAACCTTACTGACGGCGCACCTCGACCTGGTCAATCGGGGCAGCGCGCTGTTCCAGCGCTTGCATGCCAAGGGCGTGCCTTCGCTAGCGGCCATCCGCAACGAAGCGCCTCGGCTCATCGGTTCGAACGCGCTGTTCGGCAGCTTTGACAATCTTGTCGCCCATATAGCGGCGGCGTGACCCTCAACCGACCTCCAACAAGGACTGGAAAAGAACATGGCAAACGTCGCTCTCATCGGTGCATCCGGCGCTGTCGGCTCGCGCATACTCAAGGAACTCTCCGATCGTGGCCACACGGTCACCGGTATCGCCCGCAGTCCTGAAAAAATTGCCGCGCTGCCCGGCGTGACCGCCAAGAAGGGCGATGTCTTCGACAAGGAAGGCCTTGCCAAATTGATCCGCGACCATGACGCGGTGATCAGCGCGGTGCATTTCGTGGATAGCGACCCCGACACGCTGATCGCCGCGGTGCGTGCCTCGGGCGTGAAGCGCTATCTCGTCGTGGGCGGCGCGGGCAGTCTCGAAGTCGCGCCCGGCAAGCGTCTGGTCGATACCGCCGAATTTCCTGCGATCTACAAGGCCGAGGCACAGAAGGGCGCCGACTTCCTGGACAAGTTGAAGACAGTCAGCGACCTCGACTGGACGTTCCTGTCGCCGTCCGCGATGTTCGTCCCAGGTGAGCGCACCGGCAAGTTCCGCGTCGGCAAGGACACGCTTCTCGCCTCGGATAAGGGTAGCAGCATCTCGTTCGAGGACTATGCCATCGCCATGGTCGACGAAATCGAGAAGCCGACGCATGTCAGGCAGCGCTTCACCGTCGGTTATTGATTGAAAGGACCGACGCGTCGCCGGCCAGGGTCGCGCGGAGCCATGCGGCGATGGCCTCGAAGTCGATCGGCTGCGTCGTGTCGACGTCGAACAGCGGCCCGCGCCGCAGCGGTTCGGCGCGCCTGGCCAGCTCGATCAATTCGGGGATATAGGCAGCGCCGGGATGACCCGGGAGGCGCTGACCGAGCCGGGCGCCGTAGCGTTCGGCCAGAACTTCGCCCGGCGCGTGGCACCAGATTTCGACCGTGTGTTCGACGCCGGCGTTGCGCAGATGATCCTCGAGCACTTGCCGCGGCTGGAAGCCGAACCAGGCATCGACGATGAAGGTGCTGCCGGCCGGGGCGTCGCCTACGAGCGACCAAATTGCCTGGTAGCTGGCGCGGCCCAGCGTGCGGTTGAATTCGCGGTCGCCGCCGCCGAGCACTTCGAGGAACGGGTTCTTGACCGTATCGAGCGCGAGCAGCGGCCATCCCAAGCGATCTGCGATGCCGCGTGACACCGTGCTCTTGCCGCTGGCCGGGATGCCGTTGACGAGCACGGCGCGTCTGGCGCGGCCGTGCTGAACGGAAAGCGATGTCGATGTCGGTGCCGAAAGCGCCTGGAGACCGGCGCCGATCACTCCGGCGTCGTCGCCGAGCCGCGCCGGCGCCACCGGGCATTGGTACCACGGCGCCAGCGCCGGCGCGTGGCCAAGCGCTCTGTGTGCCGCCCGGCCAAGACCGCCGCCAAGCAGGACGAGGTCGGGGTCGAACACGGCAACGGTGGTATCGATGGCCGCGCGCAGTGGCCTCGCCCAGGCTTCCAATATGCCTCGCGCCTGGATGTCGCCGGCGGCATCGCGGGCAAAGAGTTGGTCGACCGAAACCTCGGGACCAAGGCCAGCCAGCGCTATGTGACGGCCGAGCGCCGTACCCGAACTGGTGGTTTCGACACAGCCGCGCCGCCCGCAAGCGCAGAGTTCGCCGTTGACATCGACGGTGATGTGCCCCAGTTGCCCCGCTGTTGCCCGGCCGCGCATGATCCGTCGGTTCTGGACGACGGCGCCGCCAATGCCGGTGCCGATGGTGAACATGGCGATGTTGTCGTGGCCTTGGCCGGCGCCAAGCGCCATCTCGGCGGCCAGCGCCATGTTGCAGTCATTGTCGACGATGACAGGCTTGCCGGTCATGCTTTCCAGCCGCTGCGCGAGCGCGACCGAAGCGAGGTTGACATAGCCTCCCGACAGGACCGCGCCGCGCCGTGCGTCGACGCGGCCGGGAACGCCGACGCCGATGGCCGCCACATCAGGCGTATCGAGAAGGCGCGCCATGTCGGCGATGCGGCCAAGCACCAGCTCCGCGTCGGCCGCGCTCTTTTCGGAAAGGTGTTCGAGGATTTCACCGGTGCACGAGATGCGGGCGGCACGCAAATTGGTGCCGCCGATATCGATTCCTATGGCCATCGACTTTTGTGACATGACGTCCTGCACGTGCCGGCGCTCAAACGGGGATATCAGGCGGCAGCCTTCCGCCGATAGTGCCCGATCACCGCCTGGATCTCTCGCAGCCGCGGCACCGCGATGGTCTTAAGCCTTTCGCGCTGAATGTCACGATCGAGCGAGATGCAGTCCTTCCACAGCGATCGGCCGGCGATGACGCCGGAGGCGCCATTTTGCATGGCGATCTCGACCTGGCCAAGGAAAGTGGTGTGGTTGACGCCGGCCGAAAGCACGGCCCACGGCACTTCGCCGGCCATTTCAGTGATGTTGGCGCAGGCTTCCGGCGTTCCGGGATAGGGAAGCTTCAGCACCTTCGCGCCGCATTCCAGCGAAATCCTCGTACCCTCCTCGACCAGCCAGGGCGTCTTGGCCGCATAGTCCTCTGGGCTTTCCCCTTCGAGCTGATAGGTCAGGAATTCGACGACGAGCAGCAGGTCCTCTTTGCCGAAGTCGGCGATGCATTGGCGCAGGATGGCGATGTTGTGTTCGTTGGCTTCAGGCTTGTCGGCTCTGAGATACACCATGATCTTGCCGCCCGTGCCGCCGAGTTCGCGCACGCGCCGCGCATCGATGCCGGGGACCAGCCGCGACAGGCGATAGCCCTCCGGCGAAACGTCGAAACCGGACGCGTCGAGGCCGATGAGCAGCGCGGTGTCACGGTTCAGTACGCCGTCGTCGACAACCCTCGGCACCGCGCAGAGTGGGTCGAGCAGCACGCAGGACGCCGCACTTGCGAGGTAGCGCGTGATGTCGGCCTTGGTGTCGCCGAGCATGTCGTTGGTGATTCTGGCCTGGTCCTCGGGGTCCGACGCCAACAAGGTGCGCATGCCGCCGCGCTGATCGCAAGCGATGGCCACCATGGCTCCGTCCTTGCCGCATATCTGCTGGTAGCCGCGCAGTTCCGCGGTGGTCATCCTGGTCATGGTTTTCTTCTGTCCGATGTTGGCGCGCCGAGGCGCTGATCCCGTGAAACAAATGGTCAGTTTGCCCGCCTGCCGGCAGGAAGAGTTTGCCGCCTGATACATCGCCGGCTGCTGGGATAAGCAGCCCAACCGGCGTTTGGCCTGGTATGCCTCAAGTTGCGAGTTCACCGGATTTGCGCGATAACTCGCATCGGCGTATACGTGTGTAACACGTTTCTGAAAGGAATTGCAAGCTGTCTGTTCCCTCCGCCCAGGACGCGACCGCATCGCGCACCATGCTGCACACGGTTGCCAAGTTGCACTATGTGGAGGAGATGTCGCAGGTCGATATAGCGCGGCAGCTCGGTGTCTCCACCGCGACGATTTCGCGCCTGCTGCAGCGGGCGCGGGCCGAAGGGATCGTGCGCATCGAGGTGATCGACCTGGCGACGCCGGAGGATATTACCAGGCAACTTGTCGACGGATTGAAATTGCGGGACGCCGCCGTTGTCGAAACGCCGGCAGCGGGTGCGCTGACGGCGCTTTCCGCCCCGCTTGGCGCTTTGCTCAGGCAGGCGCAACTGGTGGCCGGCTCCGTGGTCGCCATCGGCTGGGGACGCGCCGTGCGCGAGGTCATTCGAGCCGGCCTGCCGCGCATGCCGGGCGTGCTGACTGTGGCCGCGACTGGCGGCATGCAGCAGCACGCGGCGCATTTCCAGGTCAATGAATTCGTGCGGCTCGCCGCCGAAGAGTTTGGCGGGACACCTCACTTTATCCATGCGCCCTATCTGCCGTCCAGCGAACTGCGTGACGTCTTCCTCGGAGACGCCACCATCCGCGATGCCGTCGCGCTGTGGGACAGGACCGACGTCGCGATCGTCGGCATTGGCCTGCCGCACGCCATAAACCCGCCCGAGGCGAGTGCCGCCACGCCGACCGAGCAGGCGCTGGTCCATGCGGCTGGCGACGTCCTTCGCCATTATTTCGATGCGGAAGGCGCCCTGATCGCCTGGGAAGGGGAGAGCCGGATGATCGCCATGTCGCCGGCGCAGCTTCGCGCCGTGCCCCTGGTGATCGGCGTCGCAGCCTCGCCGGAGAAGGCGACGGCAATCATCGGCGCCGTTCGTTCCGGGCTCATCAACACGCTGGTGACGGATACCAAGACGGCTCAGGCCATCCTCGCGGTTCTTGCAACGCGATAGCGGCAGATATGCGGACTGATGCGGCGCTGTCGGCGCGGAGAGAAGCCGCTGCGAAATCGATTGTGTCGCCGGGGAGTCGGGACGATAGTTCGCCGGGGCTCGGAGGAGCAGTCAGATGGCGTCTGGAAAAGCCGGCGTTGCAGTCGCGGAAAAACCGAGTTGCAATTTATTTCTGCAAAGTGTTACAAATTGCCGATCCGTCGTGCAGGATGCCGGGCGCGATGGTTCCCTGACCTCGCGGAGGCGAGGAAAGTGAGCACGGGATTGTGCGGTCGGCTCGGCCGGCTGATATTTAGACTGGAGGGCGCTTGGGAGGAGCTGCCCGCGAAAGGCAAACAGGCGTTCCGGCCGTCGGCATCTGCCTCTGAGCGGATAACGGCCATTCCAATGTCACCGAAAACGGCAGAACTGCCAACAATGAGGAGGATGTCATGAAGAAGATCGTTGCCGCGCTCGCGGCGCTTGCCGTCAGCGCAACGGTGCTGATGGCGCCCGCGCAGGCGCAGGACAAAAAATACACCATTGCGCTCATTCCGGGCCTCACGACCGATGGCTTTTACATCACCATGCGCAAGGGTGCCCAAGCGGCCGCCGACGCGCTCGGCGTGAACCTGGTCTTCCAGGGCGCTCCGGACTTCAACCCGGTCACCCAGGTGCCGGTGCTCGACGCGGTCATCGCCAAGAAGCCGGATGCGATCCTGATCGCGCCGACCGACAAGGTCCAGCTGGTCGAGCCGCTGCGCAAGGCCAACGACGCCGGCATTCCGGTCATAACAGTCGATACTTTCATCGGCAGCGGCGTCTACCAGACGGGTGCTGGCGATGCCGATTTCCCGCTGGCCTACATTGCTTCTGACAATGTTCTGGGCGGCGAGATCGCCGCGCGTGCGCTTGCCACCGCCGTCGGCGACAAGGGCAAGGTCTATGTGTCGAACGTCAAGCCCGGCATCTCGACCACCGACCAGCGCGAAGAAGGCTTCAAGAAGGAAATGGCCAAGCATACGGGCATCACCGTGCTGGAGACCCAATTCAATGACGACGACGCCAACAAGGCGGCCTCGCAGCTGCAGGCCGTCTTCGCGCGCAATCCCGATCTGGTCGGCGTGTTCGGCGCCAATCTGTTCTCCGCGCTGGGTGCGGCCAACGGCGTCAAGCAGGCCGGGCAGAGCGGCACCGTCAAGGTCGTTGCCTTCGATGCACCGACCAGCATCGTCGACAACATCAACACCGGCCTGGTGGACGTGGCGATCGCCCAGCATCCCGCCGAGATCGGCTACTTCGGCGTCGTCTCGGCCTATGCCCACCTGACCGGCCATTCAATCCCGGTCACGATCGGCACCGGCTTCACGATCATGGACAAGTCCAACATCGCCGACCCGAACATCTCGAAGTACCTCTACTCCGAGTAGGTCAAGACGAGCTTGGCTCCTCCCGGTCCGCCGGGGGGAGCTCGTGCCGGCTCCCAAAGGCGGGGCCTGTTTGAACGCAGCCGCGCCGCGGAGTATTCATGACCTCGACATCACCAGCCCAGTCGGCCGAGAAGCATGTCGCCCCCCAGGCCGATCATGGCGATCCGGCCAGGACCCTGATCGGGCGCATCGCCGAAGGGCGCGCCTGGTTGTTCCTCGCCGGTCTGATCATCTGTTTCGAGGTATGGTCGAGGTTCGCCTTCGGCGCGACGTTCGTGCTCAACCCGTTCAACCTGCAATCCATCGCGATCTTTGCCATAGCGCCGCTGCTGCTTGCGACCGGACAGACCTTCGTCATCATTTCGGGCGGCATCGATCTGTCGCTGGGGTTCATCATGGGGCTTGCCGCCGTCGTTGCCGCGCATGCCACCAATATGGCGGGCGCCGCCATTCCCTTGCCGCTGGCCATGCTGGCGGGCATCCTCGCCGCGGTGATCGTCGCCGGCTTGCCCGGCATCATCAATGGCCTGCTGATCTCGCGCCTCAGGGTGCCGCCGTTCATCGGCACGCTCGGCATGTTCGGCGTCGCGCGCGGCGTTGCCTTCCTGCTTGCCGGCGGCACGACGGTGCCGGTTCAGAATTCCTGGTTCGCGCTGCTCGGCAATGGCAAGTTCTACGGCGTGCCCTATCTGGTCATGATCGCTGCCGTGTTCGTCATCGTGATGCATTATCTGCTTAGCCAGACACGGTTCGGCCAGCACAATTATGCCATCGGCGCCAATGTGCAGGCGGCGCGGCGCGCCGGCATCGATATCCGGGGCCATATATTGCGGCTCTATGTGCTGTCGGCGATGTGCGCCGGCCTTGGCGGGGCGCTCTACGCGGCGCGCTTCACGGCCGGTGCGGCACAAGCCGGCGAGCCGCTGCTGCTCGACAGCGTCGCGGCGGTCGTCATCGGCGGCGCCAGCCTGTTCGGTGGCTCCGGCACCATCCTGGGCACGGTCGCCGGCGCGCTGGTGATCGCGGTCATCCAGTACGGGCTGGTCTTCGTCAATGTCGAGCCGTTCTGGCAGTTCATCGCCGTTGGCGTCGTCATCATCATTTCCGTGCTCATAGACCAGGCGCAGCGCCGGTTCAGTGGAGGCCGCCAGGATGAATAGCACCGACCAGAACACCCCCTTGCTCGAGGTCCGCAACCTGTCCAAGCATTTCGGCGCCGTGCGCGCGCTCAACGATTTCTCCATGGCCGTGCGGCCGGGCGAAGTGGTGGCGCTGGCCGGCGACAATGGCGCAGGCAAGACGACGCTGATCAAGGCGATCTCGGGCGTGTTCCAGCCGACAGGCGGCGAAATCTTGCTCGGTGGCCAGCCGGTGGCATTCGCGACGCCGCAGGAGGCGCGCGAAAAAGGTATCGAGACGATCTACCAGGATCTGGCTCTCGCCGACAATCTGTCGATCGGCGCCAACATTTTCCTTGGCCGCGAACCGATGCGCAAGGCGTTCGGCTTCCTGCCGGTGCTCGACCGCAAGGCCATGGCCGAGGCGGCCAGGGAGACGATGAAGCGGCTGGATTTCCACGTCAGCCGGATGAACGCCCCGGTCAGCAATTTCTCCGGCGGCCAGCGCCAGGCCGTCGCCATCGGCCGCGCTGTCTACTGGGATGCGCAGATCCTCATCATGGACGAACCGACCGCGGCACTTGGCGTGCCGGAACAGCGCAAGGTGATCTCGCTCATCCACCAGCTCAAGGCGCAAGGACGCGGCGTGATCTTCATCTCGCACAATCTGCAGGATATCTTCGCGGTCTCGGACCGCATCGTCGTGCTGCGCCGCGGCGTCCAGGCCGGCGAGCGCAAAATTTCCGAGACCAACCATGACGAGGTCGTCAGGTTGATGGTTGGAGGGTAGGCCGTCCTGTCGGTGTGATCTTGTTCGAAGAGCGGATCATGGTCTGTTTCTGTTCAATCTAGGCGCAGCCGCCACCAGTGCCTTGCCGATGGCCGATCGCGGCGCGTCGATGACGGTTCGGGCATCGCCGCTCTCGGCAATCCGCCCGGCATCGAGAAGGATGACGCGGTGGGCGACCGCCCGGACGACGCCAAGATCATGCGAAATGAAGAGACAGGCGATCCGTTCCTCGCGCTGCAGGTCGAGCAGGAGATCGAGGATCTGGCCGCGCACCGAGACATCGAGCGCCGACACCGCTTCGTCAAGCACGATCAGCGACGGCTTGGTGGCGATGGCGCGGGCAATCGCCACACGCTGCCGCTGACCGCCGGAGATTTCATGGATTGCGCGGGGCGCGAGATCGGCCGCCAGGCCGACCCGCTCCAGCAAGGCGGCGATGCGGCGCGGGCGCTCCGAGCGCGGGGCGACGCCATGAATGCGCAAGGGGTCATCGAGGACGCGCGCCACCGTGGCGCGCGGGTTGAAGGCGGCCAGTGGATCCTGGAACACCATTTGCAGTCGCGCGCGACGGGCTCGAAGTGCCGAGCCGCCCAGAGCCAGGAAATCATCGCCTTCGAATTCAATGCGTCCGCCATCCGGCTCGATCAGGCGCAGCACCAACCGCGCGATGGTCGACTTGCCGCTGCCGGAAGGGCCTGCCAGCGCCAGCGTTTCGCCGGGCTCGATATGAAAGGAGACATCGCTCACCGCAGCAAGGGTCTTGCCGCCGCGACTGTAGCGTTTGGTGAGATTGGACACTGTCAGCAGGCTCATGCATTCAGCCTGCTTCGGTGCAGCAGCGGCTCGGCGTCGAGGTCGACATGGGCGTCGAGCAGCGCGCGGGTATAGGCTTGCGTCGGGGCTTCGACAATCTGCTCGGTCTTGCCAAACTCCACCAACTGGCCGTGGCGGAACACGGCGATGCGTTCGGCAAGCTCGGCGGCGAGCGCAATGTCATGGCTGATGAACAGCAGCGTCATGCCGTCCTCGGCCACAAGCCGTCGAATCAAAGCGACGATCTCGGCCTGCACGATGGTGTCGAGCGCACTGGTCGCCTCGTCGGCGATCAGCAGTTTCGGCCCGGCGGCAATCGCGCCGGCAATCGCCACGCGCTGCTTCTGGCCGCCGGAAAGCTGATGCGGGAAGGCGTGCAGGGCGGAGTCGGGGTCAGGCAAGCGGACGCGTTCGAGAAGGGTTTTGGCTTTGGCATATGCTTGGGCCCATGTGAGGCCGAGATGCGTGCGCGCGACTTCGGCGATTTGTTTGCCGACTGCCATTACCGGATCGAGGCTGGCGGACGGATCCTGGAAGACGAAGCCGATGTCGCGGCCGCCAAGGGAGGCTTGATTGTGACGGTTGAGAGATAGGCGATCCTTCCCACCCCCCTCTATCCTGCCGGAGGGGGGTGCCTTGGCCCCCAACGTTGGCGGTGATCGCATGAACCAGTCGATACTCCCCTCAATCCTGGCGCTCGCCGGCAACAATCCCGCGATCGCCAGCGCCAGCGTGCTCTTGCCCGAACCGCTTTCACCGATGATGGCCAGCCGTTCGCCTGGCTGGATATCGAGAATAATATTCTTCAGCGCGGCGACCTCGCTGCCATCACGGCGGTAGGTCACCGTCAGATCTCGGATCGACGCCAGTACCGTCACGACAGGCCCCTCCGCACGGCCGTCGTCTCGACGATGCCTTCGCCGGCGAGATAGACGCCGAGCACCGTCAGCACCAGCGCAATGCCCGGGACGATCGAGAGGAACGGCGCGGTGCGCAAGACAGCGCGACCTTCCGCGATCATGCCACCCCAGGTGACCCGGTTGGGGTCGCCAAGACCAAGGAAAGACAGGGCTGCTTCGGTGAGGATCGCGGCGGCGACGATCACCGACGACATCGCCAAGATCGGCGGCAAGGCATTGGGCAGCACCTCGCGAAAGGCGATTTCCAGGGGATGCATGCCAATGACACGGGCACTGGCGACATAGTCGCGTTCGCGAATGGAGAGGACTTCCGCGCGGGCGACCCGCGCCGGCCCCGTCCAGGTGCCGAGCGCTATTGCGACGACGACGACGCCGAGCGAGGGCCCAACCACGCTGACAAAGGCCAGTGCCAGCAGGAAGCCCGGCACGGTCTGGAAAGCATCGGTGACGCGCATCAGCACCTCGTCGATCAGGCCGCCGGCGAAGCCGGCCAGCGTGCCGATCACCGCGCCGAAAGCGAGTGCCGCGGCCGCCGCGGCCAGACCGACGGCCAGCGAGGTACGGGCGCCATGAAACAGCTCGGCCAACACGTCCCGGCCGAGCCGGTCGGTGCCGAGCGGCAGCGACCAGTCCTGGAAAGGCGGCAGCAACGCCGCGCCAGCAATGGCTTGCGGGTCGCCGGGAAACAGCAGCGAGGCCGACAGCGCCATCGCGAAAAGCGCCGCCAGGATGATGGCACCGGCGGCCGCCTCGGGCGTGCGCAGAAAGCGGCGCAGACGGCTCATGCACCGGCCCCGCTGGCGCCGACGCGCGGGTCAAGGAATGCGTAGGCGATGTCGACGACAAGATTGATGACGATGACCAGGACGGCGCTGGTAAGAATGATGCCGAGCAGCAGCGGAGTGTCGCGCGCGGCGACCGCTTCCTGCGCCAGCCGACCAAGGCCGGGCACGGCAAAGACGCTCTCGATGACGACACTGCCGCCCAGCATCTGCGCCGACTGCAGGCCGAGCATGGTGACCAGCGGCAGCAATGCGTTGCGGGCGACATGAGCGAGCACGATGCGGCGGCGCGACAAGCCCCTGGCGCGGGCGGCCAGCACAAAATCCTGGCGCCAGGCCTCGGCCATGCCGGCGCGCATCATGCGCAGATAGAGCGCCAGATAGATGAAACCGAGCGCGCAAACCGGCAGCACCAGATGGGTGGCGATATCCGCGGCGCGGTCGAGACCGGTCTTGTCCGAGGCCAGCGTCTCGACGCCGCCGATCGGCAGCCAGCGCAGGTCGACGGCGAAGATCACGATCAGCACCAGGCCGAGCCAGAAGCCGGGCACCGCGTAGAGAGCCAGCGACGTGACGGAGAGAAAACGGTCGCGGAAGCTGCCTGGCCGGGCGCCGGCATAGATGCCGAGCGCCGAGCCGAGGCCGAAGGAGAGCGTAGTGGCGCTGACCATCAGGATGAGCGTGGTCGGCACGCGCTCGAGGATGACGTCGCGGATCGGTCGGGAAAAAGTGACGGACTGGCCGAGATCGAGATGCAGCAGTGCCCAGAGGTAGTTGGCGAGCCGCGTCAGCTCCGACTGATCGAGACCCCAGCGGTGGCGCAACAGCTCGATCATGCCGGCGTCGCCGCCGGTCGAGACGATGTAGGCGTCGACCGCATCGCCGGGCGCTGCTTCGAGCAGCACGAAGGTGCCGATGACGACGATCAAAAGCACGACGATGCTGCCGACGAGGCGACGGCGCAGAAGGACGAGGGCGCGATTCATGCGGACCTCGAATGTGCGATAAGGGACATAAGGAAATGTCGAGCCCAGGCGCCCCCCTCTGTCCTGCCGGACATCTCCCCCTCGAGGGGGGAGATGGGCTGCTGCCGATGGCTTTCCTCGCGAACTCTCATCCGCGCAAGTCTGTCACGATTCCAGATACGTGTCCGCCCAGTTCGACACCGCCCAGCGCGGGTTGTTGGCGATGTTACCGACCTTGTCACTGGCGACGCTGATAAAACTCCATTCGGCGACGTTGATCAGCGGCAGGTCGGCCGCGACCTGCTTCTGGAACTCCTTGTAGAGGTCGGTGCGCGCCGTGGTGTCGAGCGTTTCGGAGGCCTTGGTGATCAGGGCGTCGAGCGCGTCATTCTTGTAGCCGCCCTGATTGGAAAACGGCACGCCATCGGGAATGCCGCTCTGCACCAGGATGGTGGTCGAGATCGCCGGGTCGCCGCGGAAAACCGGCGGACCGACCGCAAGGTCGAAGGCGTGGTCGGTATAGACCGCCTTGATGTGGGCGGCCGAGTCGTTGTTGACCAGCTGCGCGTCGATGCCTATTGCCGCGAGCGCCTGGCGCAGATAGTCGCCGAACTGTTTCGTCTCATTGAAATAGGGGGCAGGCAAGAGCCTGAGCGAGAAGCGGTTGCCGTCGGCGCCTTTCTTATAACCAGCTTCGTCGAGCAGCGCGTTGGCCTTGGCGACGTCGAAGGCATAGATCGGCACGTCGGCGGTGTAGAATTGCGGATCGTTCTTCGGCACCGGGCCGGTGGCCGTGGCGGCGTAGCCGAGGAACACTGTCTTGACGACGAAGTCCTTGTCGATGGCGTGCGCGATGGCCTGGCGCACCTTGAGGTCGGCCAATTCCTTGCGGCGATGGTTGATCTCGACCACGAGCTGGTAGGTCAGACCCTCATAGCCCCTGGTGATGACCTTCAGGCCGGGAACCTTGGAGATGCGGTCGAGATCGGCCAGCGGCACGGCCGAGAAAGCCGCAAGTTGGATTTCCTCGGCCTCCAGCGCGGCGGCGGCCGAGGTACGGTCGGGCAGGACCTGATAGATGATCTCGTCAAGATAGGGCTCGTCCTTGCCCCAGTAGTCGGCGTTCTTCGTCAGCCGGTAGTACTGGCCGGCCTTATACTCGCCGAACTTGAACGGACCCGTACCGATCGGTGCGTTGTTGGCGGGGTTGTCCTCGATCTTGCCGACTTCGTAGATGTGCTTCGGCACCACGCTCGACAGCGCCGGCAAGGCGTTGCGGATCAGCTGGAACGGCGTCGGCTTGGCGAATTTGAACACGGCGGTCAGATCGTCTGGCGTGTCGACCGTGCTGAGGTCCTTGAACACGGTGCGGCCGAGATTCTGCAGCGGCTTCCATATCTGCAGCGCCGAGAAGGCGACGTCGGCCGAGGTGAACGGCTTGCCGTCATGCCATTTGACTCCTTCGCGCAGCTTGAAGGTCGCCGAGAGACCGTCGGCGGCACCTTCCCAGCTCACCGCCAGCCGAGGCGCGAGCCCGTCCTTGCCGTCGAAGGAGGCTTCGGCCAGCGTCTCGACGATCTTGCTGGAGATGAAGAAAACGCCGTTGGAGGCGACGATCGCCGGGTTGAGATTGCGCGGCTCGGAATCGGCGGCAAGCACGAGCCGTCCGCCCTTCTTTGGCGTCTGCGTCCAGCCCAGGGCCGGCATGGCGGTGGACGCCAGCAGCATTGCCGACCCGGTAAGCACGGTGCGTCTGGAAATGGTGAAACCTGACATGATCGAACTCCGTCCTCTCCTCCACCCGACCGGGCGCGGCCTCGAACGCCGGCGCGCGCATCGGCATCCTTGCGGCGGGGATTATGGGCCTTGCCGAGGGTTTCGCCAGAGACGGAATTGGCGCATCCCTGCTTGGCTTTGAAATTTCCGTCCGCTGGACCAGTTTAGCACAAGTCCAGTCAATTCGGTTGGCTGGTAGGACCAGATTTCCGGATATGTGAACAAATGACGCTTTGGTGACCACCCTGGCGCTGTGTTCGTAAACATTCTGGCTGGACCAGAACGAGAAAAATGGTGCAGATTTGACCGCGAGCCAGTGGATCGGGTGCGAAACAGCGCCGATCCCGGCAATTCAGGGAGAGAGTGATGAACATTGCGCCGGGCAAGAGTGCCGTCAGCGATATCCCGTTCGAGCAGGCCAGGGTCGACCGGCTGATGGAGGAGGCCGGCATCGACGTGCTGCTCGCGACCTCCAAGCACAACACGCAGTATCTGCTGGGCGGCTACAAGTTCATCTTCTTCGCCGCCATGGATGCGATCGGCCACAGCCGCTATTTGCCGATCGTGGTCTACGAGAAGGGCGGTCCGGATCATGCTGCCTATATCGGCAATCGCATGGAAGGCGGCGAGCACCAGAACCACCCGTTCTGGACGCCGACGCTGCATGCCGCCTGCTGGGGCACCCTCGACGCCGCCAATCTTGCCGTCGAGCATGTCAGGAAGATCGGCAAGGGCGATGCCCGCATCGGTATCGAGCCCGGTTTCCTGCCGTCGGACGCCTATGCGCTGATCCGCAAGGCATTGCCCGACGCGAAGCTGATCGATGCGACCGACATGCTGGAACGCATGCGTGCCATCAAGACCGACGCGGAGTTGGAGAAGCTGCGCACGGCCTCCGAGCTGATCACCGATTCCATGCTGGCGACCATCGCCTGGGCGCGCGAGGGCACGACCAAGGCCGAGATGATCGAGCAGATCAGGCGCGAAGAGACCAATCGCGGTGCGCATTTTGAATATTGCCTGCTGACGCTGGGCTCCAGCCACAACCGCGCCACCTCCCCGCAAGCGTGGAAGAAGGGCGAGGTGCTGTCGATCGATTCCGGCGGCAATTATCACGGCTATATTGGCGATCTCTGCAGGATGGGCATTCTGGGCGAACCCGATGCCGAGCTCGAGGATCTGCTGGCCGAGGTCGAGACGGTGCAGCAGGCGGCCTTCTCGAAGGTGAGGGCGGGCACGCTTGGCGGCGACATGATTGCTTACGCCGAGGGTGTGCTGAAGACATCCAAGGTCGCCCCCTATACGGATTTCTTCGCCCACGGCATGGGCCTGATCACGCATGAAGCGCCGTTCCTGATGACCAACCATCCGGTGGCTTATGAAGGCACCTATGCGGCCAAGCCGCTGGAGAAAAACATGGTGCTGTCGGTGGAGACCACCATGCTTCACCCGACGCGCGGCTTCATCAAGCTGGAGGATACGCTGGCGGTGACCGAGAGCGGGTACGTGATGTTTGGCGATCGGGGCCGGGGATGGAATAGGGGTGGGACGGCCTAATTTTGGAGGCAGGCGCTGCCCCTCATCCGCCTTTCGGGGCGGCGCTGCCTGTAGCAGGATAGATTGATCAACTGCCCGGCGGGATCAGCCTGAAATCCGGCAGTTCGCGCAGGCCCAGTTCCGGCCCGGCCGGCGAATAGACGACGAACAGCTGCATGGGCCCGTCGCCGGTGTTGAGCGTCGAATGAAACCGACTCTCCGGCACGTAGATGGTGCAGCCGGGGCCGACTTTCTCCACCACCGGATTGCCCTTCTCATCCTCGACCATCTGCTCGCCATGGCCCGAGATGACGAAGATGATCTCTTCCGCACCCGGATGGTTGTGGCGGGTATGGCCCTTGCCTGAGGGCAGGTCGACGACGCCGCCGGAAAAGCGGGTCGCGCCGTTCACTTCAGGTGCCACCGTCAAAGACAGTTTTCCCCAGTCGAAGCCGAAGGCGCTGACGTCCTTCGGGTAGACAAACACCTTGCTCCTGTCGGTCATCTCTTTCATCCCTTCTTGTTCTTTGCGGCGCCGCCGGGCGTCACCGCCTTGAAATCCGCCGTCTGCCTGGCGATCGCGGCTTCCGCCGGCAGCCGTTCCATCGAGCTCGCGCCGTAAAAGCCGTGCAGGCCCTTGGCGTGGGAGAGGATGTAGCGGGCGTCGTCGGGCATCGAGATCGGGCCGCCATGGCAAAGCAGGATGACATCCTTGCGCACCGAGCGCGCCGCCTCGGCAATGGCGTCGATGGCAATGACGCAGTCGTCGAGCGACTTGGCCGAGGTGGCGCCGATCGAGCCGCCGGTGGTCACGCCCATATGGGCGACGACGACATCGGCGCCCGCCTTGGTCATGGCGCGTGCTTCTTCGGGGTTGAAGACATAGGGCGTGGTCAGGAGGTCGAGCTTGTGTGCCTCGGCGATCATGTCCACCTCTAGGCCGAAGCCCATGCCGGTCTCTTCGAAACTCTGCCGCATCTGGCCGTCGAACAGGCCGATGGTGGGAAAGTTCTGAACGCCGGAAAAGCCCATCGTCTTCAGTTCCGCCAGCAGCAGCGGCATGATGACGAAGGGATCGGTGCCGTTGACGCCGGCCAGCACCGGCGTCTTCTTAACCACCGGCAGCACCTCATAGGCCATCTCCTTGACGATCTCGTTGGCGTTGCCATAGGCGAGCAGGCCGGCGGCCGAGCCGCGACCAGCCATGCGGTAGCGGCCGGAATTGTAGATGATGATGAGGTCGATGCCGCCGGCCTCCTCGGCCTTGGCCGACAGGCCGGTGCCGGCGCCGCCACCGACGATCGGCACGCCTTTGTCGATCATCCCCCGGAACTTCTTCAGTATGTCCTTGCGCGGTATGGCTGGCATGTCTGGGTCTCACTGTCTGGCGATGTCGAGAAAGGCCGCGACCGCCGCCTTGGCAAAGTCCGGATCGTTGATGTGCAGCGGCAGGCGGGTGACGCGGCGCGTCGCACCCGGCCTGATGGTGCGCTCGACGGCTTCGAACAGAGCTGCGTCGGCTTCCGGATCGAAGAAGGCGCCGCCTTCGATGTCGAGCGCGGAAACGCCTTTTTCCGGGATCAGGAAATGCACCGGGCCTTCGCAATGGGCGAGCCTTGTGCCGATCCATTCGCCGATCGCGCGGCATTCCCGCGCTGTCGTGCGCATCAGCGTGACGTTCGGATTGTGCTCGTAGAACAGCCGGCCACGATAATGCTCCGGAATGGTCGATGGCGCCCAGAAATTGACCATGTCGAGCGCGCCGACCGAGCCGACATAGGGCAGCTTGGTGCGGGCAATGGCACCGAAACGATCCTGGGTCGCCGGCAGCACGCCGCCGAACAGCAGGTCGCAGACCTCGGTCGTGGTGATGTCGATGACACCCGACAGCAGGCCGCTGTCGGCCAGCTTCTCCATGCTGCGGCCGCCGGTGCCAGTGGCATGGAAGACCATGCAATCATAAGTCGAGCGGAGGTGTTCGGCGATTGCCGTCACGCAAGGCGTGGTGACGCCGAACATGGTGAGGCCGATCGAGGCCTTGCCGTCCGCCGCAGGCGCCGGATTGACCGCCATGCCCGCTATCGCCTGGGCGGCGTTGTGCAGCACGACTCGAGACAGCCGGTTGAGGCCGGCCATGTCGGTCACCGATGGCATCATGATGATGTCGGACACGTCCACATAGGGGGCGGTGTCGCCCGAGGCCAGCGTCGAGACCATGAGCTTGGGCAGACCGAGCGGCAGCGCGCGCATGCCCGCTGTGATGATCGAGGTGCCCCCGCCGCCGCCAATGCCGATGATGCCCGATATGTCGTCGCGGGACTGGACAAAGCGCGTGAAGGCCCCAGCCATTGCCGCAACCGATTTGCCGCGGTCGTCGATGCCGAGCACCGCACCGCGGCCGTCGGGATGATGGGCGGCGACCTCTTCAGCCGAGACGTCGACCGGCACGGTCGCGCCTCGCGTGCCGACATCGACACGGCAGACGACGGCACCCGTCGCGGCGATCGCATCGGCCAGGAAGGCGAGTTCCTCGCCCTTGGTGTCGGCGGTGCCCACCACATGGATGCGCTTCATCCGCGCCTCCCTCTGCTGGTTGGTTCGAAGGTGGTGATGTTCATCAGATGAAAGCTTTGTGCGCCGTAGAGCGTCAACGTGGCCACTCCAGGAAAAGGGCTGCCATTGCAAATTTTTGAGACGCGCGTATCGTATTGGCATGGATGTCTCACGTCAACAACCCGCAACGGACGACAACGCCGGGGAGAGAGCAGAGCGCGGACCGCGGGCGCGGACAAAGCGGCTGATGCTGGAAACGGCCACGCGGCTGATGCAGGCGGGTGGGACGCCTTCGGTCAGCGAGGTGGCGGAGGCAGCCGAGGTCTCCCGGGCCACGGCCTACCGTTACTTCCCCAGCCAGGCAGCCCTGGTGCAGACCGTCGTCGACGAGGGGCTGGGGCCAATCTTGACCTGGAAGTCCACCGCCGCCGATGCCGAGCGCCGCGTCACCGAACTGTTCGATACGGCCATGCCGCGCATCGAGGCCTTCGAGGCGACATTCAAGGCTGCTTTGAAGCTGTCGCTCGATCAATGGGCGCGGCGCCAGGCGGGCACGCTGGGCGGAGAGCCGGCCTTCACGCGCGGCCATCGCGTCGAATTGCTGAAGGAGGCGCTCACGCCGCTCAAGGGCCGCTTGCCGCCGCGCGACTTCAAGCGGCTGGCGCAGGCTCTGTCGCTGATCTTCGGCGTGGAGGTGCTGATCGTGCTCAAGGATATATGGGGGCTGGACAGCCGCCGGATGATGTCGGTGGCGCAATGGGCGGCGAGTGCGCTGGTGCGCACGGCAATCGCGGAGTCGGCTTATGGTGGTGATGAGTCCGCTTCAGGAGCGGCGAAATAGCCCCAATCTGGTTCGACCAGATTTGCCTGCATACCGCTGATCCTAGCCCAAAATGCGATCATGGGGCAAGGTCAATGTATATCATTGAGTAGGAAAATCATGGGAAAACAGGCAGATAAAGCTTTAATTCGACAGTAACGGCCCATGCCGGCTTTCAAGAAAGGGCTTGACGCCGCCGCAGGATTGGTAATACCAGATCAAGGAAGATAAGCGGATCGAAAGTGAGGGCTGCGATCCATTTCCGGACAGAGCGAGGAGGCTCCGAATTCGGAAAAGCGCGACCACGGGAGGAACTACCAGGGCCGGCTCCGTCGCTGGCTCGTACGACAAGGTAGAATGCGCACAAGGGAGGAAATCATTATGCGCAAGTTAGTGACCAGCATGCTTGCTGGTATCGGCTTAACGCTTGCCTGCGGAACGTCCGTCTACGCGCAGGAAAAGTCGCTCACCATCTTCTGGGCGGAATGGGATCCGGCCAATTACCTGCAGGAACTCGGCAACGAGTACGAGAAGGAAACCGGCGTCAAGATCACGGTGGAGACTACGCCCTGGTCCGACTTCCAGACCAAGGCCTTTACCGAGTTCAACGCCCATGGCGACGCCTATGACCTAGTCGTCGGCGACTCGCAGTGGCTCGGCGCCGGCTCCACCGGCGGCCACTACGTCGACCTGACTGACTTCTTCAAGAAGCATGATCTCGGCAACGTCATGGCACCGGCGACGGTGAAATATTATGCCGAGTATCCCGGCAACAGCGGTAAATACTGGGCGATCCCGCTTGAGGGCGACGCCGTCGGCTGGTCCTATCGCAAGGATTGGTTCGAGGATCCCAAGGAAAAGGAAGCCTTCAAGGCCAAATACGGCTACGACCTCGACGTGCCGAAGGATTTCAAGGCGCTGCGCGACATCGCCGAGTTCTTCCACCGGCCGGATCAGAAGAGATACGGCATCGCCATCTACACCGACAATTCCTACGACGCGATGGCGATGGGCTTCGAGAACGCGCTGTTCTCCTATGGCGGTGAGCTGGGCGACTACACGACCTACAAGGTCGACGGTCACATCAACTCCGACAAGGCGGTGGCCGCGCTCGATGCCTACAAGGAGCTCTACAAGTTCACGCCTCCGGGCTGGGCCAAATCGTTCTTCGTCGAGGACAACCAGGCAATCACGGAAAACCTGGCCGCGATGAGCATGAACTTCTTCGCGTTCTTCCCCTCGCTGATCAACGAAGCGTCGAACCCGAATGCCAAGAACACCGGCTTCTTCGCCAACCCTCCCGGCCCAAATGGCGACCAGTTCGCCGCACTCGGCGGGCAAGGCATCTCCGTCATCTCGTACTCGAAGAAGCAGGACGAGGCGATGAAGTTCCTCGAATGGTTCATCAAGGACGAGACCCAGAAGAAGTGGGCGGCCCTTGGCGGCTATACCTGCAGCCAGGCGGTGCTCAAGTCGCCTGAGTTCCAGAACGCCACGCCCTACAACAAGGCCTTCTACGAGACCATGTTCAAGGTGAAGGATTTCTGGGCAGTGCCGGAATACGCAGAACTGCTGCAGCAGCTCAACCAGCGCGTCTACCCCTACATGATCGGCGGCAGCGGCACCGCCAAGGAAACGCTGGACGCATTGGCTGGAGACTGGAACGCGACCTTCAAGAAATACGGCCGCGTCCAATAATCCTTCATGTCCCGCGGAGGGGGCGGTGTCGCCTCCTCCGTTTCTTTTTCTTGAACCGGGAGCAGGGTCTTGGCGACCACGATGATCACCACCCTCGACAGATCCTCGCGCGCCGCGGCACGCGGCCTAAGCGATATCTCCATCCGCAATCTCTTCATCATCCCGACGGTTCTGTTCCTGATCGTCTTCAACATTTTTCCGCTGATCTACTCGCTCGGCTATTCCTTCACCGACTTCCGCGCGTCGACCAACGCGCCGGCGAATTTCGTCGGGCTGCAGAATTATCGCGACCTGCTCAACGACCCTTATGTCTGGTCGAACTTCGCCATCACGGCGAAATACGTGATTGTCTCGGTCGTCGGACAGCTGCTTGTCGGCTTCGGCGTGGCGATGCTGCTCAACCGGGACATTCCGCTCAAGGGTCTTATCACCACGCTGCTGCTGCTGCCGATGATGCTGTCGATGGCGGTGGTCGGGCTGTTCTGGAAACTGCTTTACGACCCGTCATGGGGGGTTATCAACTATGCGCTCGGGCTCGGCAATTTCGAGTGGCTGGCCGACCCCAAGATGGCGCTCTACGCTGTTGCGTTGACCGACATCTGGATGTGGTCGCCCTTCGTCATGCTGCTGTCGCTGGCCGGGCTGTCGGCGGTGCCGAAGCATCTCTATGAGGCCGCCGCGATCGACCGCGCCGGGCCGTTCTACACGTTCTTCCGCATCACCCTGCCGCTGGTCGCGCCGATCCTGATGATCGCCGTCATCTTCCGCACCATGGAAGCCTTCAAGACCTTCGATCTCGCCTACATCCTGACCAGCCAACCGACGGCGGAGCTGATCTCCATCCGGCTCTACAAGATGGCGTTCCAGGAATGGCAGACCGGGCGCTCCTGTGCGATGGCCTACATCGTGCTGATCATGGTGCTGGCGATCACCAACATCTACGTCAAATATCTCAACAAGGTGAAGGAGCGCTGAGATGGCCGCCGTCCGCACTTCTTCCGAAATCACCTTCAACCGCGTCGCCATAGTCGCCGTGCTGCTGGTGACGATCATCTTCCTGGCGCCGATCTACTGGATCGCCTCGACGGCGTTCAAGCCGCGCAATCTTGCCACCACAATTCCGCCGACCGTCGTCTTCCAGCCGGAGATATCGCCGTTCGTGAAGCTGTTCACCAAGCGCTCTCAATTGCGCAGTCCGCCGTCGCCGGAAGAGTACGCGGCGGCCCCATGGTGGGAGCGCGTCGTCTTCGACGGTGGCGAAAAGATCGTGCGCGACGGCAAGGGCCAGGTGCAGTGGTCGGGCTATCCGAGCCGCTTCCTGAACTCGCTGATCATCGCCATCACCTCGACGGTGCTGGCCGTCGGCATGGGCACGTTCACCGCGTATGGCTTCTCGCGCTTCAGGGTAAAGGGGGAGGCGGACCTGCTCTTCTTCATCCTGTCGACACGCATGCTGCCACCGGTGGTGGTCGCGATCCCGATGTTCCTGATGTACCGCGCGGTCGGCCTCAACGATACCCACGTCGGGCTGATCATTCTCTACACCGCCTTCAACCTGTCCTTCTCGGTGTGGCTGATGAAGGGTTTCATGGATGAAATCCCGAAGGAATATGAGGAGGCGGCACTGGTGGACGGCTATACACGCATGGAAGCCTTCTTCAAGATCGTGCTGCCGGAGGCCGCCACCGGTATCGCCGCCACCGCCGTCTTCTGCTTCATCACGGCGTGGAACGAATACGCCTTCGCGCTGATCATGACCAACCGCCGCGCCCAGACGGCGCCGCCGTTCATCCCGAGCCAGGTCGGCTCGGGCCTGCCGGACTGGACGGTGATAGCCGCCGGCACCTTCCTGTTCCTGCTGCCGGTCGCCATCTTCACCTTCCTGCTCCGCAACCATCTGCTGCGCGGCATGTCCTTCGGAGCGATCCGCAAATGAGCTTTCGCGCCATCAATCAGAAATATCTGGAACCGGGTTCGCAGATACTCATGGTGCTCGGCATCGTGGCCCTCTGCCAGCCCTGGAACATGACCCTGCACACCTACGGCCTGACCATCATCCTGATCGGGCTGATCGGCTTCAACATCACCTCGAAGATCGCCCCCGAGGAACAGGCCGGCACCGGTCATGCCGGGGACGCGCGAAATCCGGGAGCACAGCATTGACCCAGATCGAGCTTCGCGGCGTCCAGAAATTCTTTGGTGCCGTCCAGGTCATCAAGGACCTCAACCTCAAGATCGCGGACAATGAGTTCATCGTGCTGCTCGGCCAGTCCGGTTGCGGCAAGACGACGACGTTGCGCGCCATCGCCGGACTGGAAACCATCGACGAGGGCGACATCCTCATCGACGGCAAGCCGGTCCAGCATCTGAAGGCCGCCGACCGCGACATCGCCATGGTGTTCCAGTCATTCTCGCTCTACCCGCATATGAGCGTCTATGAGAACATCGCTTTTCCGCTCCGTGCCACGCGCAAGAGCAAAAGCGAGATCGACCAGGAAGTGCGCTCGGTCGCCAAGACGCTGCAGATAACGGATCTGCTGGCGAAGAAGCCGTCGGCGCTTTCGGGCGGCGACATGCAGCGCGTTGCGATCGGCCGAGCGCTGGTGCGGCGGCCGAAGGCGATGCTGATGGATGAGCCGATCGGCGCGCTCGACGCCAAATTGCGCGAGGAGATGCGAGCCGAGATCAAGCGGCTGCATATCAAGCAGGGCTCGACCACCATCTATGTCACGCACGACCAGATCGAGGCGATGAGCCTCGCGGATCGTATCGTCATCATGCATGAGGGCGTGCTGCAGCAGGTGGGAACGCCCGACGAGGTCTATTCGCGTCCAGCCAACCTGTTCGTGGCCCAATTCGTCGGCAGTCCGGTGATGAATGTCGCCGACGCGGCGGTTGCCGAAACAACGTCATCGGCCTCGGTCACCGTTGGTGGAGCGGCTTCCGGCTTCGAGTTTCCGCGGGCGCTGCTGTCGAAACTCAACGGCCACGCCAGCGGCCAACTCGCACTCGGCATCCGGCCGGAAGGCGTCCTCATTCGTCGTGACGCGGCCGATGGCTTCATGGCCGTCGAGACGCAGATCGTCGAACCGCTCGGCTCCTTCGACATCGTCGACCTCAAGGTTGGCTCGAAAATGCTGCGGGCCCGCACGAAGAGCGGCTTCGTTGCCGGACCGGGCGAGAAGGTGTTTGCCCGAATCGATCCGACCCAGGCGCATTTCTTCGACAAGGCAAGCGGCAAGTCGCTTGAGGTGAGGCTCTGATGGCCCATATCCAGCTCAAGAACATCTCCAAGACTTTCGGCAACCACACGGCCTTGACCGGGCTCGACCTCGACATCGCCGATGGCGAATTCTTTGTCCTGCTCGGCGAGACGGGCGCCGGCAAGACGACGACGCTGCGGCTGATTGCCGGCCTGGAGAAGCCGAGCGAGGGGCAGGTCTTCATCGACGGCGTCGACGTCGCCGACTGGGGCGCGGCCGAGCGCGACGTGGCGCTGGTGCTGCAGCAATATTCGCTCTACCCGCGCTATACGGTGCGCGAAAACCTCGAATTTCCTCTGAAGCCGAAGATCCGCCGGCTGCCGGATGCCGAGATCAAGGACCGCGTCGACCGCGCCGCCCGCACGCTGCGGATCGAGCATCTGCTCGACCGCAAGACCGACCGCCTGTCCGGCGGCGAGATGCAGCGCGTCTCCATCGGCCGTGCCATCGTGCGCAAGCCGCGCGTGTTCCTGATGGACGAACCGCTGTCGGCGCTCGACGCCAAATTGCGCGAGGCGCTCCGCACCGAGTTGAAGAACCTGCAGATACAGCTTGGCGCCACCTTCCTGTTCGTGACCCACGACCAGATCGAGGCGATGTCGATGGGCGACAAGGTCGGCGTGCTCAACCATGGCCGCATCATCCAGACCGGCACGCCGCACGAGATCTACAACAATCCGCGCGACACCTATGTGGCGAGCTTCGTCGGCTCGCCGCCGATGAACCTCATCGACGGCAGGCTGGTTAACGGCCGCGCGGTGATGGCGCCATTGAATTTCGAGCTGCCCTTCGCGGGGGGGGCCAAAATTTTTACGGGGGCTGGGGCGAGTGCGGCGACCGACGGTCGCCCGCTCGTCTTCGGCATCCGTCCGGAGGATGTCTATCTGGAAAGCGGCGCACCGGTCGAGGCGCGTGTCCACGACGTCGAGAACCATGGCGTGGAAAAGATCCTGACGCTGCGGGTCGGCGATACAACGCTTCGCGCCACGGTGCCGGCCAGGACCGATGTCGCGATCGAGCAACCGGTGCGCTTTGCCTGGAATCCCGACAAGGTGGTGCTGTTCGACAAGGGCAGTGGTGTCAGCCTGCGGCACGCATCATAGGGCGCGACTATTTCGGCAGGTAGGTCTCGTAAGGCGTGTCGTTGATCAGCAGGATCACGCATTCCGTCTTCGAGAGGCAGGCGTCGTCATGCATCTCATTGGCCTTCTGGGTCCAGTAGGAGCCAGGTGGCAGTTCGACCTTGGTCGCTTCACCGCCTTCCATCTGCCAATGCGCCTATAGTCCCTGGATGACCACGGCGCGATAGTCGGCGGTGTGCGCGTGGACAGGCGCGCGCCAGTTGCCGGGGACTTTCAGCAAGGTTCCGGCATCGCCTTTGGCCCTTTCGCCCCACAGTGGTCCCAAGCGTGCCGGTAGAGCTGCAGAGCTGGCTGGTGCGGGCAGCGCCCGACCAGGCTGAAAGCGCCGGTGGCCTGATGGTGGCGACCTTCCAGGGAGCGATTGCGATGGGCGCCGTCTTCGGCGGGCTGCTGGTCGACCATGCCGGTGTCGGCAGCGCGTTTGCCTATTGCGGCGCCGCGACGCTGCTGGCGGCCATCGTGGTGTTCCTGCGCGGCCCACAGGCCGAATAGTCTCTCGCAACGGCCACCGATAGGGGATGATGGGAAGCTTAGACGGCCCGCCCGTCGAACTCGAAGATCGACAAGGTGGACGGGTCGGGACCGATGACGCAATTGATGTTGATGTAGGCGCTGCGTTCGCCGCCTTCGCTGGTGTCCTCGGCAAAAGGATGGATGCCGCAGGTTCGGCAGAAGCGGTGCGCTATCTTCGTTTCGCCGAATGTGTAGCGGCCGAGGTCATCGCCCCAGGCGACGAGCGTAAGCTTGTCGTGTGGCACGGCCCATAGCAGCGCACCCTTGCGGGCGCAGATCGAGCAATTGCAGCGCACGACGCCCTCAAGTTCGCCCTCCACCTCGAACGCAACCTTGCCGCAATGGCAGCTGCCTTTGTACAGCATCAGTATCTTCCTGTCGCTGGCAGGTGCAAAGGCACGCTGGCCGGGTTATCCCTTCTGCAGTCCCAACGGCTGCTTGCCTTCAAGACGTTCCATCCTGGCGGAGTCCGACACCAACATGCAACCAATCCGCGACCGCCTCGAAATCATCCTGTCACGTCTTGCCAACCGTGCGGCCGACGAGAAGGTCTTCACGAAGCTCTATGCCGAAGCGGCGCGGGTCGCGGCTGACGCCAGCGATGCCCGCAAAAGAGTGGGCGTGACACTCGGCCCGCTCGACGGCACCATTGTCTCGATCAAGGACCTGTTCGATGTCGCCGGCGAGCCGACCACGGCCGGGTCGCTGATGCGCAAGACCGCCGCGCCGGCACAGCGCGACGCCGCCATCGTCAGCCGGCTTCGGCAAGCCGGTGCGGTCGTCATCGGCAAGACCAACATGACCGAGTTCGCCTTCACCGCGATCGGCGACAACATGCATTACGGCACGCCAGGCAACGCCGTTGATGCCAGCCGCATTCCAGGCGGGTCGTCCTCGGGCGCCGGCGTGTCCGTGGGCGAGGGGACGAGCGACATCTCGATCGGCTCCGACACCGGCGGCTCGATCCGCATTCCGGCGGCGCTCAACGGCGTCGTCGGTTTCAAGCCGACTGCACGGCGCGTCCCGCTCTCTGGCACCTTTCCGCTTTCGGGCACTTTGGACTCGGTCGGACCGCTTGCCCGAACCGTCTCGATATGCGCCGCCGCCGACGCGGTGATGGCCGGCGAAGCGCTGAAGGAGTTGGTGGCCATTCCACTCGCCGGGCTTCGCATCGGCATTCCGCGCGGCGTTCTTTTCGGCGACACGGAAGGCGAGGTTGGATCCGCCTTCGAGTATTGTCTTGGCAAGATCGAACAGGCTGGCGCACACATTACGGATCTGTCGATCGACGACATGATCGCGGATCTACGCGCGGCCACCAGGCGCGGATCGATCGCGGCGATGGAGGGCGCGGAAGTGCATGCCGACTGGCTGGCGACAGGCGCATCCGTGCCGGTCGACCCGCATGTCAGCGGGCCATTGTCGCGGGCGGCGCTGCTGCCGACGCCGGTCTATATCAGGGCGCTCCGCCGCCGTACCGCGCTGGCCGCCGCCATGGATGAGCGGCTGGCATCGGTTGACGTGCTGGCGTTGCCAGCCACACCGGTGACGGCGCCGGCCATCGCTTCCATGGCCGAGGATGCCGAGTTGCGTGACCGCACCGAAGGCCTGCTGCTGCGCAACACCCAGGTCGCCAACCAGTTCGACCTTTGTGCGATCTCGTTGCCGATGCCGGGGCCATCGCTGCCAATGGGGCTGATGCTCGTGGCGCGCAATGGCCATGACCGGCATCTGCTGCGGATCGCCGTGTCGGTGGAGAGGCTGCTGGGGGTTGATCGGCAGCGAGTCATGGATGACGGATCAGTGCGATGAACAGTGCTTGCGTTCGCCGTCCTTGGCGGTGCGCACGATGCGGGTCGCGACCAGCCAAGGCAGGCTGTATTCCTTGCCGGTGAAGGTCTGGATGCGGTGCTCGATCGAGCCCCTGACCACGATCTTTCCGCTATAAAGCACGTCGGACTGGGCCGTTATCGCCTCGTCGGCCTGCGGCAATCCGCTGGTGTCGATCGACACGCCCTTGGTGATGGTGCCGGTGGCAAGGTCGAGCGCGCTGTTCGACGGGCAGGGCGCCTTGAAGCAGCGTAGTCCGTTGTCGCAATAGACATAGCTGCTCTCGGCCGCTGCGAATGCCGGCAAGGTGCAGATGGACGAAGTTGCGACAATCAGAACTGCAAGGCGAAGACCGGACATGGCTCGCAACGTCGCGGAGAATTGGGGCGAAACCGCGATGCTATATCTGCGCCGGAAAGCGACGCCGGTAGTGATCGACCACTTCTGGATTGCGCAGATTGACCGGCAGTTTGCCCGCCAGCACCAGCAAGGCTTCGCCGGCCGCGCCGACGCCCATGCGCATCATCGATTCCTCGGTAATCCCCGCCATATGCGGGGTGACGATGACGTTGTCGAAGCCGAAATAGGGATGGTTTGGCGGCAGCGGCTGCGTCGGGAAAACGTCGAGCGCGGCGCCGCCGATGCGACGCCCCCGCAAGGCCTCGATCAGCGCGTCGTCATCGACGACCGGCCCGCGCGACACGTTGATCAGCAGTGCGTTGGGTTTCATGCGGGCGATGCGTTCGCGGCTGATGAGGCCGCGCGTTTCCGGCGTCAGCGGACAGCAGAGCACGATGATGTCGCTCTGCTCGACCAGCGCGTCGATCGACAGGAAGCCGACCTTTTCCGGCGCCGGCTGCATGCTGCGTGTCGTTGCCACCACTTTGAGATCGAAGCCGTGTGCGGCGATGTGGCCGACCGCCTGCCCGACGGCGCCGAGACCAACAATGCCGATGGTCTTGCCGGCGAGTTCGATGTTGGCATTGGCGTGCTCGCGTCCGGCCAGCCAGCCCTTGGCGCGCAGGTCGCGGTCGACCCGGCGGAACTGCCGCAGCAGTGCAAGCGCGGTGAACATGACATGCTCGGCCACCGAGCGGGCATTGACCGCCGGCACGTTGGCCACGAGCACGCCGGCCGCCGCGGCCGCTTCCATCGGGATCATGTCGAGCCCGGCGCCATGGCGGATCGCGGCCCTCAGCTTCCATGCACCCTCGAACAGCGCCGGCGGCAGCGGCGCGCGCACGATGACGATGTCGGCATCCTTGGCCTCCCCCGTCAATGTGCCGGGGTCGAGCGCCGAAGCGATGACCAGCTGACCGGCGCCAGCCAGCTTGGCCGTGGCGCGCGGGTGCAGCGGATGCGTCGACAGGATCTTTGGCACGGTCTGGGTCACGGTCAGGCCTTTTCGAGTGCCGCGCCCGCGGGCGAAGCCGCCATGCCGCCCTCGATCAAGCCCTTCCAATAGCTTTCCGCGCCTTGCAGATGGGCGCTCATCAGCGCCTGGGCGAGATTGCCGTCGCGGCGCAGCAGCGCCTCGTAGATCTGCACGTGCTCGGCATGCGAGCGCACGCTGCGTTCAGGATCGTTGAAATAGATCGGCAGGCGCTGCTCGCCCATCAGATAGTAGACGCTGCAGATGTTGTGGAAGACGCTGTTCTTGGTGGCGCGCACGATCTCGAGGTGAAACTCGCGGTCTTCCTTGGCCAGACCTTCGCCAGCGGCGATGCGGTCTTCCGAGGCTTTGAGGATTTCGCGCAGGCGCTCGAAATTCTCCTCGGTGGCGCGCGAGCAGGCAAGCTCGGCGGCCTTGATCTCATGGATCTTGCGCAACTCGACCGTTTCATAGATCTGCAAGGGATCGAGCGGCAGGCCGGCACGTGCGAACAGCGCCAGCGCCTCGACGCTGGCCTGCTTGGTGTCGATGTAGATGCCGGACTTGGCGCGGCGCTCGACGATGCGCATGGCCTCGAGGATGGCGAGCGCTTCGCGGATCTGGCCACGGCTGACGCCGAAATGCTCGGCCAGCTCGCGTTCCGACGGCGTGCGGCCGCTCTCCTTGTCCGAGTGGGAGAACAGATAGGCGGCGAGTTCCGCGAGAAGGTTCTTTTCTTTCATCGTCAATTGCGTTGCGCGTGCGCCTCCAGGAATCGCTCCGAAACGGTGAATCCCAGTCCGGGCTTTTCCGGGATCGCTATCATACCGTCCTGGGCTTCGACAGTCTCTTCGACCAGATCGTGGATCATCGGGTTGGCGCCGAGCGAATACTCGACGGTGAAACTCGAAGGCGACGCGGCGCAGACATGCAGCCCGGCGAAGAAGCAGGGCGCGCCGGCCCACAGATGCGGCGCAAAGCGCAAATTGAAGGCGCTGGCGATGGTGCCGATCTTCATCGCCTCGCTGATACCGCCACAGAAGGCAGGATCGGGCTGGAAGATGTCGGCGGCCTTGAGAACGGCGAGATCGCGGAAGGCATAGCGTGTCGCCTCGCTTTCGCCGGTGGCGATCGGAACGGCGCCGGAGGCGCGCACTTCGGCCATGCCTAGCTTATCGTCGGCGATAACAGGCTCCTCGAACCAGGCGAGATCGAGGTCGTTGACGAGATGGATGAAGCGTTTGGCTTCCGCTACCGTATAGGTGCCATGGGCGTCGACCATCAGCTCGATGTCGGGGCCGAGGGCCTGGCGCGCGGCGCGCACGCGGGCGGCGGAAACATGTGCCGCGCCGTCCATGGCGCCGACCCGCATCTTCAACGCCTTGAAGCCGCCTTTGGCGATATAGGATTTCAATTGCTCGCCGATGGAATCGGCGGAGGCCCAGCCGCCCGAGGCATAGGCCTGCATGCGATCGACCTTGCGGCCGCCGAGGAGCCGCCAGACCGGCTGGCCCAGCGACTTGCCCAGGATGTCCCAGAGCGCGATGTCGACCGCGCTGATGGCGGCGACGCTCATGCCACGCCGCGCCAGTTGTGGCATGGCGTGGCCGGCGCGGGCGGCGCTCTCATGGCGCACGCCGTTGTAGAGCATCTCCCAGATGACTCCGATGTCGGCCGGATCGCGGCCGATCAACTGCGGCCCGACCTCGTGATTCAGCATGTGAACGAGTGCGCCGTAGCTGCCGGCACTGCCGGCCGCGTTCTTGCCTTCGCCCCAGCCGACCAGCCCGTCATCGGTTTCGACGCGCAGGATGGCGGCGTCGAAGGTCGTCACCTGGCCGAAGTCGCTGCGATGCTGCTTCGCGGCTTCGATCGGCACGCGGACCCACCAGGCCTGGACTGTCTTGATGCGCATATTTTTCCCCAGCCCTGCCGCCGGTCGGGGCGGAAGGACAAATTTCCCAGCGGCAGTCGACTATTTGATCAGCGGCAGCAGTGTTTCGGCGGTGATGCGCATCTGGTCGGTGTAGAATTTCTCGGTCAGCACGCTGGAGCCATGGTCCTGGATGAACTTCAGCTGCTCGGGCGAGATATCGACCGGATGGCGCTCGACCATGTCGGGATAGGGTGCTGCCGGCGTGCGGTCGACCGGGGCGACGAACTCGTTGGTCAGTGCGCCGTCGTAGCCGACTTCCTTCAAGGTGGCGACGATCCTTGGCCAGTCGATCTGGCCGAGGCCGGCGGCAAAGCGGTTGTTGTCGGCGACATGGAAGTCGAACAGGCGCTTTCCGACCTGGCGGATAGCGTCATGCACGTTAAATTCCTCCATGTGGATGTGGTAGGCGTCGAGGCAGACGCCGCATTCGGGGCTGACCGCGTCAGCCAGCGCCAGCGCCTGGGCGCCGCGGTTGAACAGATAGGTTTCGAAGCGGTTGAGCGGTTCGACGGCGATCTTGACCCCGACCTTCTTAGCGTGGGTGAAACATTCGCGGGTCGCGTCGACCACCCACTTCCATTCCTCTTCCTCGGTACCGTCCGGGACCACCTTGCCGACGGTTGCCGGAACCAGCGTGATGATCTCGCCATCGAGTTCGCCGACCATCGTCAGCACGTCCTTGACGTATTGCACGGAGCGCTCGCGCTGGCCCTGGTCCCTGGCGGCGAGGTTGCGTTCACCCAGCATCAAGGTCACCGCGCCCCAGCAGCGGATGCCATGCTCCTTCAGCAGCGCCCGTGTCTCCTTGGTCTTGTACTGCGCGGGCTCGCCGGAAATCTCGATCGACTCATAGCCGAATTTCTTGATGCGCTTCAGCGTCGTCTCAAGCGGTTCCGCGCGCATCCAGTTGTGCGTCGAAAGATGCATGGTCTGTCCTTCCCAGATTCGTCCGTATGGTTTGCCTGCGACATGCATCGCCGGAAGACGACGCAAGGGTTCCTCCCCAAGGGATCCCCAGCCTTTTACTGCAAACTGGTTAGACCAATTGGGTCTGAAATGAGGTCTACAGCAAATTCCTTGAGACGGCAACAACTGTGGCGACGCAACTTTCAGGGTGAATTAGTTTGTTGATTACATTGCAATATGTGCCGTTATTTTGGGCTTTCGGAGTGCCTTTTCGGCGCATTCCAAGGCTTGACCAGATTGCCTTATTTGGTCATACCAGAATGGCGGTGTCGGCAGAGCGTCCGACGCGATAAAGACCAAAGTGACTGGCCCTGCTTTCATCAGGCGCTATGCTTGGTCGTGACAAACGAGGAGGATGCCGATGCCGACGACAATGAAGGGCCCTGGACTGTTTCTGGCGCAGTTCGCGGGTGATGCCGCACCGTTCAATTCGCTGACGTCGATCACCAAATGGGCCGCCGGCCTCGGCTACAAGGGCGTGCAGATCCCGACCTGGGACGCGCGCCTGTTCGACCTCAAGAAGGCGGCGTCTTCCAAGGCCTATTGCGATGAGGTGAAGGGCATCTGCACTGACGCCGGGGTCGAGATCACCGAACTGTCGACGCATCTGCAGGGGCAATTGGTGGCGGTGCATCCGGCCTATGACGCGCAGATGGATGGGTTCGCGCCGCCGTCGGTGCACAACAACCCGAAGGCGAGACAGGAATGGGCTGTCGAACAGATGAAGTTCGGTGCCAAGGCATCGCGCAATCTCGGGCTGAATGTGTCGGTGTCGTTCACCGGCTCGCTGGCTTTCCCTTACCTCTATCCCTTTCCGCAGCGCCCCGCCGGACTGATCGAGGAAGCCTTCGGCGAACTCGGCAAACGCTGGAAGCCGATCCTCGACGTCTATGAAGACAATGGTGTCGATGTCGGCTACGAAATCCATCCTTCGGAGGACGTGTTCGACGGGGCGACCTTCGAGATGTTCCTCGACGCAGTCGGTGGCCACAAGCGCTGCAACATCAATTACGACCCTTCGCATTTCCTGCTGCAGCAACTCGATTATCTCGAATTCATCGACATCTATCACGAGCGGATCAAGGCTTTCCACGTCAAGGACGCCGAGTTCAATCCGACTGGACGGCAGGGCGTGTACTCTGGTTACCAGAGCTGGACGAACCGCGCCGGCCGCTTCCGTTCGCTCGGCGACGGGCAAGTGGATTTCGGCGGCATCTTCTCCAAGCTGACGCAGTACAATTACGATTCCTGGGCGGTGCTGGAGTGGGAATGCTGCCTGAAGCATCCGGAGGATGGTGCGGCCGAAGGGGCGCCCTTCATCCAGCACCACATCATCCGGGTGACGGAGAAGGCATTCGACGATTTCGCCGCCGGCACCACGGACAAGAAGCTGCTACGCGCCATGATGGGATTTTGACACGGCTTTCCCTCTCCCTCGGGGGAGGGGTATCTCACACGAGGGAGAAAGACATGGTTGGTGCATCGAAGTCGGAAACGGGAGGCGGCCCGATCCGCTACGGCATGGTCGGCGGCGGGCAGGGCGCATTCATCGGCGCGGTGCACCGGATCGCGGCGCGCATGGACAATGATTTCGTGCTGGTCGCCGGCGCCCTGTCGGCCGATCCGGGGCGTGCGAAAGCCTCGGCCGCCGAACTGGGGCTCGATCCCTCGCGCAGCTATGCGTCCTACGCCGAAATGGCCAAGGCCGAGGCGAAGCGCTCGGATGGCATCGAGGCGGTGGCCATCGTCACTCCCAACAACGTGCATGTGCCGGCGGCCAAGGCCTTCCTGGAAGCAGGCATCCACGTGATCTGCGACAAGCCGCTGGCAACGACCCTGGCCGAGGCGAAAAAGCTTGCGGCGATCGTCGAAAAGACCGGCAAGGTGTTCGTGCTCACCCACAACTACACCGCCTATCCGATGGTACGGCAGGCGCGCGAAATGGTCGCCAAGGGTGTGCTCGGCGACATCCGCATCGTGCAGTCGGAATATCCGCAGGACTGGCTGACCGAGGACCTCGCCGCCACCGGCCAGAAGCAGGCTGCTTGGCGTTCAGACCCCAAGCAGGCGGGCGCCGGCGGCGCGCTCGGCGATATCGGCACCCATGCCTACAATCTCGCCCGCTTCGTCTCCGGGCTCGAACTCGACTCCCTGTCGGCCGATCTCGACGCCTTCGTGCCGGGCAGGCTGCTCGACGACAATGTCAACGTCATGCTGCGTTTCAAGCCGACGGGGAAAACGCATCCGGCCAAGGGCATGATCTGGGCGAGCCAGGTGGCGCCCGGGCATGAGAACGGCCTGAAGCTACGCATCTACGGTTCGAAGGGCGGGCTGGAATGGGTGCAGGCCGATCCCAACTATCTCTGGTACACGCCCTTCGGCCAGCCGAAACAGTTGATCACCCGCAACGGCGCCGGTGCGCTGCCGGTGGCGGGCCGTGTCAGCCGCGTTCCGTCAGGCCATCCCGAGGGTTACCTCGAAGGCTTCGCCAACATCTACCAGGAGGCCGCACGGGCCATCCGCGCGGCACGCAAGAAGGGTGGCAAGCCAGCAAAGGATGTCGTCTTCCCGACCATCCAGGACGGCGTCGAGGGCATGGCCTTCATCGAGGCCTGCGTGAAGTCGTCGAAGAAGAACGGGGCCTGGACCAAGCTGTAAGAGGCGCCGAGTAACGAGGGCCCTCACCCGGATAGCCAACCGAATTGCGAAAGGCAATTCGGGGCAATCCGACCTCTCCCCGAGGGGGAGAGGAGGCGTTGGCGCATATCTCTTCTCCCTCTCCGGGAGAAGGTGGCCGCGAAGCGGCCGGATGAGGGGAGTGGCGAACACCGGCGGTGCAATCGGCCGGCCGCCAAAAAGGGAGGGCGTCGATGAAGATCGGCATGTGCATGTTCTTGTGGACGACGGCGGTATCGAAGAAGCACGAGCCGCTGCTTCGAGACATCAAGGCAACCGGCTTCGACGGTGTCGAAATCCCGATCTTCGCCGGCACGCCGGACGACTACAGGAAACTAGGCGAATTGCTCGACCGTATCGGGCTGGAGCGGACCGCTGTGTCAGCCATGGGCGATCCGGCGATGAACCTGATTTCGGCCGATGCGGCAACGCGCAAGGCCGGTGTCGACTACATGAAATGGGCCATCGATTGCGTCGATGCGCTTGGCGCCCGCACGCTGAGCGGACCGTTGCATTCGACGCTCGGCGCCTTTTCCGGGTCCGGACCGACCGCCGCCGAAAAGAAGCGCTCGATTGCCTCGCAGCGTGCCATCGGCGACCATGCCGGCAAGCGCAACGTCACTGTCGGGCTCGAGGCGCTGAACCGCTTCGAATGCTACCTCCTCAACACCATGGCCGACCTGTCGGAGCATATCGATGCCATTGACCGGCCGCACATCAGGGCAATGTACGACACGTTCCACGCCAATATCGAGGAAGCCGACCCGATCGGCGCCTATACGAAGCACCGGGGCAATGTCGTGCATATCCATATATCGGAGAACGATCGCGGCGTGCCGGGGCGTGGCAACATTCCGTGGAAGGAAACTTTTTCCGCCATTCGCAAGAGCGGCTATGACGACTGGCTGACGATCGAAGCGTTCGGTCGCTCGCTGAAGGATCTGGCGGCGGCGACCAAGGTGTGGAGGGATTTTTCCGAGACGCCGGAAGCCGTCTATCGCGATGGGTACAGGCATATCAGGGACGGGTGGAGGAAGGCGGCTTAGGCGCCCTACGCCTGGTCCATTTTCTATTTGTGTTCGCGTCGCTTGCCAGGTGGTTCCCCCACTCCGTCTCGGCTTCGCCGAGCCACCTCTCCCCCTCCGGAGGGAGAGGAAGGGGCTTGGTGGCGCCGGGACACGAAGAGAAGCCTCGGCCTTCGGGGACAAGCGCGGATCGGACAGTCTGGTGCCTTTCCTCTACCCCGTCGACCGGGGGAGAGGTGTCGAGCGAAGCTCGACGGAGTGGGGGTCGACCCCTCGGCGCCGGGCGAGACGATGCTTGCGCTTCTGCGTCACAACACTAACCCTGCCTGGCCTGGATCCTGTTGTAATCGTGGATCGTCCGGCTCAGCCGGCGGCGCAGGAAGTTGGATATGTTGTCGAAAACGAAGACGACGAGGAGGATTAGCAGCACCATGTAGAACACGTTGGCCCAGTTGGAATTGGTGCGCATCGCTTCCCACAGTTTCAGGCCGATGCCGCCGGCGCCGACGGCGCCGATGATGGTGGCGCCGCGGGTGTTGGATTCCCACTGGTAGAGCGTCTGGCTGATGAAGACCGGGATCACTTCGGGCATCACGCCGTAGCGCTGCACCAGGATGCCGTTGGCGCCGGTCGAGAGCACGCCTTCGCGCGGCTTGTCGTCGATGTTCTCCAGGCCTTCCGAATAGACTTTGCCGAGGGTGCCGATCTCGGTGAAGAAAATCGCTGCACTTCCCGCCAGCGGGCCGGGGCCGAAGGCGCGGGTGAAGAACAGCGCCCAGATCAGCATGTCGACCGAGCGCATGAAGTCGAAGAAGCGCTTGAGCACTTGGCCGAGCATGCCACTCGGCGTGATGTTGCGCGCCGCGAAGAAGGCAAGGGGGAAGGCGACGATGCCGCCGAGCAGCGTGCCGAGGAAGGCCATGACAATGGTCTGCAGGAGCTTCGTCCAGACATCGCCGTGCTGCCACTGGGCGTTGTTCCAGATGTTGTCGCCGGCAAGAGCAAGGTTGGTGGTACCTGGTTTCAGCTCTGGTCCCGAGATGATCAGCGAGATCACTTCCCGCGCTGATTTGCCGAAGAAGGGCGAGCGCGTGTCGAAGACGAAGTTCGCCCAGCCGAGGAAGCGCTTGCGCACCTTGACGCGGTCGACAGTGACGCGCACCTCGCCGACGAAGCCCATCTTGGCCACCACCTCGTCGTCATGGGCGGTGATCCAGTCCGGTACGGCACCCGTGACCACCGGCTTGCCGCTGGTCAGCGAAACAGGCACGGTCTGGCCGTTGGTGACGATCGTCGCCTGCGTCTTGTCGAAGGTGACGGATTTTGCCGGCCCGTCGATCAGCACGGTGAAGGTGCCGTCCGGATTCCTGACCACCCAGTCGGGATTCGGGTTGTCGCCCAGCGCGGAAAAGCGCGGGTATTTGGGCGTGATCTCCGGCTGGTCGAGACGGAATTCCGGCTGGAGATCGTAGCTGATCCATTGTGTCAAGAAGAGCGGCAGGCGCTCCCAGTGCGATTCCCGCAGCACCTGCGGCAGGCTGAAGAACCACAAGGCATAGATCAGATAGAGGAGAGTGCCGACGAACAGCAGGAGCGGACCGAAGCGCTTGTATGCCGGGCGCCGGAACACCTGCGGGTGGCGCGCCTCGATCGACAGCATCTCCTCGGCGGTCATGGTCGCCATGATTTACGTCCCCATCAGAAAGGCTTGTTCGCCGACCAGCTTGCGACGAAGCCAGGCGGAAAACTGGTCGATGATGAAGATGGTGGTGAACAGGAGCAGCACCAGTGCCAGCGTCTTGGCGCCGAAGCCGCGCGAGATCGAGAGCTTCAGCTCTTCGCCGATGCCGCCGCCGCCAACGGCGCCGATGATGGTCGAGACGCGGACGTTGATCTCCACGCGCAGCAGCGTGTACGACATGAAGTTGGGCAACACCTGCGGCAGGCCGGCAAAGCGAACCCGCTCGAACCAGTTGGCGCCGACCGCGCGCAGGCCTTCCTCGGCCCGCATGTCGATGTTTTCGTTGATCTCGTAGAACAGCTTGCCGAGTGCGCCGATCGAATGCAGGCCGATGGCGATGATGGCGGCGATTGGACCGGTTGAGACGATGGCCGCGAACAGGCCGGCGATGACGATTTCGGGAAAGGCGCGCAGCAATTCCATGAAGCGCTTGACCACTAGCCTCAGTGCCGGATGAGGCGTCAGGTTGCGCGCCGCGATGAAGGAAAAGGGCACCGCGAAGACAAAGCCGATGAAGGTCGAGACCAGCGCCACGTTCACGGTGGTCAGCATCAGCTCGAAATATTCGGGGATGTAGAAACCGCCCCAGACGTAGACGCGGCCGAGCGGGAAGTTGAATTCCTGGGTGCCGGTATCATGCGGCGAGGCAATGTCGAACAGCGCCCGCCAGACGTCGTTCCAGTCCTTGGGCACCAGCCAGCTCAGGAAATCCAGAATATGCGGCAGCCGGTCGAAGAAGTGCCCGGCATTGGCTTCGTCGGCGAACCACATGCTGGAAAGTATCGCGGCAAGCAGCAGGCCGACGCCCAGCACGGTATACAACCGGCGCAGCGACGTCTGGCGTCGCCAGGCATGGGCCATCTCGTGGGTGGCACTGGAGGGGGCTGTCACGGAAAGGGTCATGATCGGAGATGCAAAAAGGGCGGTACTTGATGAGGTACCGCCCTTTTGCAATTTCGCCGTTAGCCGCCGATGGCTGCCTTACGGGCTTCGACGATGACGCTGTAGAAGTCCGGCTTCACCGGAACGTAGCCGGTGAAATCGCCGCCTTCGACGCCTTCGAAGCAAGCCTTGTCCTTCTTGGGCAGGTCGGTGAAGAAGGCCGCCAGCTTGGCGGTCATGTCATCGCCGATCGCGGTGCGCACGACAAGCGGGCCGTTCGGGATCAGGCCCGAGCGCCAGACTTCGACGAAGTCGTTAGGGTCGACGGCGCCCTTGGCGACTTCCTTGTGGAAGGTGCCGGAGGTGTAGCCGTTCTTGAAGTCGCCGATGCCCGAGGAATCGTCGACCGCGACATCTACCTTACCGTCACGCACGGCCAGAACGTTGTTTTCGTGGCCGCCATTGAACTGGGTCGACGCGAAGTAGGTCTCGTTCGAGGCGCCGGTGGTCTTCGGAATCTGGGTCAGCGGGATCAGATAGCCGGAGGTCGAATCCGGATCGGCATAGCCGAGCTTCTTGCCCTTGGCCGACTTGATGTCGGTGATCCCCGACGTCTTCAGCGCCAGCCCGATCGAATAGTAGCCGGTGGAGCCGTCGGTCTGCTTGGTGGTGAGGATCGGGGTAACCGCCTTCGGATCCTTGAGATAGACGCTGGCGTAGCCGGAAGCGCCGAGTTCGGCGAAGTCGAGCGTGCCGCCGAGCAGGCCCTGGATGACGCCGTCATAGTCAGCGGCGGGGAACAGCGAAACCTTCTCGAAGCCAAACTCTGCCTTCAGGTGATCGGCCAGGCACTGGTAGTTGCGCAGCCGGTCGGTTTCGTTTTCACCGCCGAGAATGCCGACGCGAAATTCCTTCATGTCGGCGGCATGGGCCATGCTGGTGGCCATGGCGAGCACCGAAACGGCACCGAAAACCATCTTCCTGAACATTGATATCTCTCCTGTAAGTTCCGGCCCCGCGCCGGCAGCGTTCTTGATCTTGACAAGTGCCCTTGACGCGGACGGACGATCCAGGCTGCTCGCTATTGGCCCTTACTGGGCTCAGTATCCCGGGAATGCGGGCTCGAGCGGTCCGGCGGATGCGGCGATCTTCTGCTTGAAGGCAACACTGGTGGAGGTGATGACCTCCGATATCTCGCCGCCATTGCTATCGGCGCCATAGACAAGACGCACGGCTTGGCGGTCGAGCTCTTCGGGCGGCCCGTCGAAGACGACCTTGCCGGCGGCCATGCCGATGATGCGGTTGCAATAGGTGCGGGCGGTATCGAGCGTATGCAGATTGGTGACAACGGTGATGCCTTCGCGCAGATTGATGTCCTGCAGAGAATCCATCACCACCTTGGCGTTGAGCGGGTCGAGCGAGGCGATCGGCTCGTCGGCGAGGATCACCCTGGGCTGCTGCATCATGGCGCGGGCGATGGCGACGCGCTGCTGCTGGCCGCCCGACAGCGTGCCGGCGGGCTGAAGTGCGGTGCGGGCGATGTCGAGCCGCTCGAGCGCGGCGACCGCCTCCGCGCACTCGGCGCGCGAAAACATGCCCAGAAGATTGGACAGGGTCGAACGGTGGTTCAATTTGCCGAGCAGCACGTTGGTCAGCACGTCGAGGCGCGGCACCAGGTTGAACTGCTGGAAGATCATGGCGCAGTCGCGCTGCCAGCGCCGCAGCGGCGAGCCGCGCAGCCGGGAGACCTCGGCGCCGTCAAAAAAAATCGACCCCTGGCTGGGGTCGACAAGACGGTTGATCATGCGAAGAAGAGTGGATTTGCCGGCGCCCGAACGACCGATGACGCCGACCATCTGCCCTTGCGGGATCGAGATGTTGACGTCGCTGACGGCGGTGTTCTTGCCAAATCGTCGGCTGACGCCGCGGATTTCGAGCGTGGCAGAGTTTGCTGACATGGGCTGGTTCCAGTCCGGTCCATATTGATCGTCAGGCACTCGCCTAACGCAACCACATGAACCTGCCGTGTCGCGATGATGTCAGTTTTGTTACGCTCCACAGGCGCGGCGACTGGCGCCTTGCGGGCGATCAGCCGAGCACCAGCAATTCCTCGAAATGCTTCATGTCGCGGAATGCGCAGAAGGCGGGAGCCTTGATCTCGATCACCGGCGCCTGGCGCGCGAAAAGTGCCAGGCAATCGTCAAACAGCGCCTGCCACGCGGCGGCCCTATCATCATCAAAGCGCTGGATCTGATAGGCGAAGGTGATGTGGAAGACGTAGGTGTCGTGATCGGGATGCCGGTAGCCGAACGGCACCGCGAGCGCATCGCGCCATGCACGCATGATGCGCGCATCCTCGTCGGTCGCGCCGGCAACGGTGAGGCCGGTCGGCAGGACCTCGGCCACCTTGATGTTGAAAGGGCCGAAGCCCTGGAACCCCTTCAGGCGCTCCAGATAGAGGCGGGTCATGGCGTCGATGCTGGTGTCGAGCGGCACGTCCCGCGGCCAGAAGGGCAGGCGACGGCGATATTCGATTATGCCCTGGAAAAGGGTCATGTGCAGGCTGGAAACGGGCGTGAAGGCGAGGCGGTCGGCATCAGGCATTGCCAGCATCTTCTCGCGGACGGCCAACACCACCGCTTCCGAAGGCGAGCCGCTGACCAGATGGCTGACGACGGTGTTGCCCGGCTCGAGGAGGAAGTTGCCTGACGCGTCGTAGCGCGTGCCGAGATGCGCCGGCGACGCCGGATTGGAGCCGGCAAAGAATCCGGCGAGCGAGGGTCTGACAGTGTCGAGCATGGCGATCTCCTTCAAGGAGATCGCGTCCTGTCCGAGTCCTGTGTCAAGGGTATGAACAAGCCAGCGATATGACGATGATGTGAGGGCTATGCCTCTTTGCCCGATGCCCGTTCTTCGTGTTTCTCCAAAAACGCTTCGGCCGTCAGCTCCCGAAAATCATCGAGCGCGGCGCGCAGCCTCGCGTGATCCCAATCCCACCAGGCAAGCGCCTGGTAGCGCTCGGCGGTGCGGCGGTCGAAGCGCTCGCGGATCGGTTTTGCCGGTACGCCGGCGACGATCGTGTAGGGCGCGACGTCCTTCGAGACGACCGCGCCGGCGCCAACGGCGGCGCCGTCGCCGACGGTGACGCCGGGCAGGACGGTCGAGCCGTGGCCGAGCCAGGTGTCGTGGCCGATGATGACGCGCTTGGCGCGGCGCTCGGCGAAGAATTCGCTCTCATGCTCGGCGTCGCCCCAATAGTCGGAGGCGCGGTAGGTGAAGTGGTGCAGCGTCGGCCGCCAGGTCGGGTGGTTGGTGGCGTTGAGGCGCACGCTGGCGGCGATGTTGGCAAATTTGCCGATCGTCGCGCACCAGACCGCGCAGTCCTGCATCATGTAGGAATAGTCGCCGATCTCGCTTTCCGAAACCCGGCTGCGGTCGGCGATCTCGGTCCAGCGGCCGAGTGTCGAGTTGTGCACCTCCGCCGTCGGGTGAACCAGCGGCGTCTCCGATAGCTTCCTGGTCATGCGGCGATTTTTCCCGGAGCGAAGGCGGTGACGTCGATGATGCGGTCGGCCACCGCCTCGCGCACATCGTGATCGTGGAAGATGCCGAGCAGGGCGACGCCCGCCGCCTTTTTGGCGGCGATGAGTTCGATCACCACGTCGCGGTTCGTCGCGTCGAGCGATGCGGTCGGCTCGTCGAGCAGCAGGATGGGGTGCTCGGTGATGAAGCCTCGCGCGATGTTGACACGCTGCTGCTCGCCGCCCGAGAAGGTTGCCGGTGGCAGCATCCAGAGTTTTTCCGGCAGGTTGAGCTGGGCCAGCAACGCGCGTGCCTTGGCTCGGGCTGCCTCGCGCTCCTCACCGCGTTCAACCAGTGGCTCAGCGACGACGTCGAGAGCCGAGACGCGCGGCACGGTGCGCAGGAACTGGCTGACATAGCCGATCGTTTGCCGGCGTACGGCAAGCACGGTGCGCGGGCTGGCATGGGCGAGGTCGATCAGTCCGTCCTCGTGCCTGACGATGATCTGGCCTTCGTCGACGGCGTAGTTGCCGTAGAGCATCTTCAGGATCGAACTCTTGCCGGCGCCGGACGGACCACCGAGCACGGTGCATTCGCCCGCCTTGATCGAGAACGAGACACCCGCGACGACAGGGAGTTTGATGCCGTCGCGCAGATGCATGGTGAAGCTTTTGGCAACGTCGGAAACAACGAGTGGGGTCGGCATCAGAAGGTTCTCCAATCGTCAATCGTCGGCGGGACACGCGCCATCATCACACCTGCAAAATCGAGGAAACCAGCAATTGCGTGTAGGGCGCGCGCGGGTCGTCGAGGACGCGGTCGGTGAGGCCGCTTTCGACGACGCGGCCGTCCTTCATCACCATCATGCGCTGCGACAGCAGCCGCGCCACGGCGAGGTCGTGGGTGACGACGATCGCGGCAAGGCCGAGGTCCGTGACCAGGCCGCGCAAGAGATCAAGCAGGCGGGCCTGCACCGAGACATCCAGGCCGCCGGTCGGCTCATCCATGAACACCAGCCGTGGCCCGGTGACGAGATTGCGGGCGATCTGCAGCCGCTGACGCATGCCGCCGGAAAAGGCGCGCGGTTCGTCGTCGATGCGGTCTTCCTCGATCTCGACGCGCGACAGCCAGTCGACCGCGGTAGCGCGGATCTTGCCGTAGTGGCGGTCGCCGACCGCCATCAGCCGTTCGCCGACATTGGCGCCGGCCGAGACCGTCATGCGCAGGCCGTCGGCTGGGTTCTGATGGACAAAGCCCCAGTCGGTGCGCATCAGGAAGCGGCGCTCGGCCTCGCTCATGCGGTAGAGCTCGCGGAACTGGCCGTCGCGCATGCGGTAGCTGGCTGTGCCGGAGGAAGGCAGCAGCCGCGTCGACAGGCAGTTGAGCAGCGTCGTCTTGCCGGAGCCGGACTCACCGACGACCGCCAGAACCTCGCCCGGCCACAGGTCGAAGGAGACATTGTCGCAGCCGACCCGCGAGCCATAGAACTTGGAGAGCGCCGAGACGCGCAGCAGCGGTTCGTCGGTCATTGCGCCGGCTCCATGTTTCCTGCGGCAAGATCGGTTTCGGGGGCAAGGTGGCCGCGATGGCCGTCGGCGCGCCGCTTCTCGCAATAATCGGTGTCGGAGCAGACGAACATGTGGCCGCCATGGTCGTCGAGGATGACCTCGTCGAGATAGACATTCTCGGCCGCGCACAGCGCACAGGGCTGATCGAAAGTCTGCACCTCGAACGGATGATCCTCGAAGTCGAGGCTCACCACATCGGTGAAGGGCGGCACGGCGTAGATGCGCTTTTCGCGGCCGGCGCCGAACAGCTGCAGGGCCGGCGAGCGGTGCATCTTGGGATTGTCGAATTTTGGCGTCGGCGACGGGTCCATCACATAGCGGCCCTCGATCTTGACCGGATAGGCATAGGTGGTGGCGATGCGGCCGTGCTTGGCGATGTCCTCATAGAGCTTCACATGCATGAGGCCGTATTCTTCCAGCGCATGCATTTTCCGCGTTTCGGTCTCGCGCGGCTCGAGGAAGCGCAGCGGTTCGGGGATGGGAACCTGGTAGACCAGCACCTGGCCCGCCGTGAGTGGATGTTCGGGGATGCGGTGACGGGTCTGGATGATGGTGGCGGTGGCGGTATCGGTGGTGACCGCAACGTTAGCGACTTTCTTGAAGAAGGCGCGGATCGACACGGCATTGGTGGTGTCGTCGGCGCCCTGGTCGATGACCTTGAGCACATCGTCGGGGCCAATAATCGACGCGGTGACCTGCACGCCGCCAGTGCCCCAGCCATAGGGCATCGGCATTTCGCGCGAGGCGAACGGCACCTGGTAGCCCGGAATGGCGATGCCCTTGAGGATCGCGCGGCGTATCATCCGCTTGGTCTGCTCGTCGAGATAGGCGAAGTTGTAGGTGGCGATGTCTGTCGGTTGCGCAGTCATTCCGCTGCCTCCTTTTTTTCTTCCGCCTTCGCTGGATTCTCGCGTGCTTCGTACTCGGCGCGCATGCGACGTACGAGATCGAGTTCGGCCTGGAAGTCGACGTAGTGCGGCAGCTTCAGGTGCTCGACGAAGCCGGTGGCCTGGACATTGTCGGAGTGCGAGATGACGAACTCCTCGTCCTGGGCGGCGGCGACGATATCCTCGCCGAGCTCGGAGGCGCGCAAGGCGCGGTCGCAGAGCGCCATGGCCATCGCCTTGCGTTCGCTCTGGCCGAAGACGAGGCCGTAGCCGCGGGTGAATTGCGGCGGCGCCTTGGCCGAGCCCTTGAACTGGTTGACCATCTGGCATTCGGTGACGCGCACCGTGCCGAGCGGCACGGCGAAGGGCAGTTCGGGAACGTCGAGTTCCAGTTCGACCTCGCCGATGCGGATTTCGCCGACGAAGGGATGGTTGCGGGCATAGCCGCGCTGGGTGGAATAGCCGAGCGCCAGCAGAAAACCCTCGTCGCCGCGCGACAGTGCCTGCAGGCGGATGTCGCGCGCCATCGGGAATTCCAGCGGCTCGCGGGTGATGTCGCCGGGCACATGGTCCTGCGGCATCTGGCCATCGGGCTCGATCAGGCCTTCACGGGCGAGGATCGCCGAGACGCGCGGCATTGCCTGCGCTTCCGTCTCGCGCTGCAAGGGCTCGGCGACATCGGCGCCAGCGGCAAGTTCAGGGTCGAGCAACCGATGCGTGTAGTCGAAGGTCGGACCGAGCAACTGGCCGCCTGGCAGATCCTTGTAGGTCGCCGAGACGCGCCGTTCGACCAGCATGGCGCCGGTGTCGATCGGCTTGCTGTAGCCGAAGCGCGGCAGCGTTGTGCGGTAGGCGCGCACCAGGAAGATCGCCTCGATCATGTCGCCGCGTGCCTGGACGATGGCGAGTGCGGCCAGTTCACGGTCATAGAGCGAGCCTTCGCTCATCACCCTGTCGACGCCGAGCGCCAGCTGTTCGACGATCTGGTCGAGGCGAAGTGCGGGCACCGAGCGGTCGCCGCGCCGGCGATCGGCGAGCAGGCTGTGGGCGTTGGCAATGGCGGCCTCGCCGCCTTTTACCGCGACATACATCTTACACCTCCATCGTCTTGATGCGCGTCGTGCGCGGCAGGCAGGCTATGCGGTCCGATGTGGCGAGGATGATGTCGACGCCGCGCGGAAAGCGCCTGATATTCTGCTTCCACTGCTCGACGAAATGGCGCGGCATCTGTGCCGGCGCGATCGTGGCGCTGGTTTCGATGCCCGGGCCTTCCAGCAAGAGCGGGGCCCCTGAAGTGAGATCGCCGACCTGCAGGATCAGCGTCGTCGATCGGTCGGGATAATCCTGCGTGCCCTGTGAAAAACCGTCGAGCGCCATCATCTCGGCCGGCGTGGCAACGAACGCGAAATGCGCGTCGGCCGGCGTGTTGGCCAGCGGCGCGCCTGTGTGGAAACCAAGCCAGGACCCGATCGCGGCGGAGGCATGCAGGGCAGGGTCGAGCCAGAGCGGCGTGTCGTTGTCGCATAGCGCCAGTGCTACGGCGCCCGACGTCGCCGAGAGCGGAGCCGGCGGGCGGGCCAGGGGTGGCAAGGGGTGGACACTGCCCGGCCGCGCCATGGCATCCATGACGGCCCGAAACACGGTCTGAGCGTTGAAGACCGGATCGGCGAAACCGCCCTCGATCGATTGCGCAGCGATATCCATCAATCTTCTCCGCGAACCATGGTGAAGAAATCCACCTTCGTTGCCGCCGTCTCGGCGCGGCGTTTTTCCTGGGCAGCGGTGAGAGCCGAGCGTAAAGGCGTAATGAGCCTGGTCTCGACCTCGGTGCGGCGGGCAGGGTCCTGCCAGAGCGCGTCGGCTATTGCTCCCAGCTTCGCCTTCTGCTTGTCGCGGCCAAGCGCGTAGCAATGGCCGACCTGCCCGGATGGCAGCCGGACAGTGGCACGCGTGACGGTCGCCTCGCCGACATTGAAGGGCGCGCCGCCGCCGCCGATGCGGCCACGAAGCGTGACAAGGCCCGTCTCGGGACCGCGCAGAAGTTCGGCTTGCGAAGGCAGGCCGGACTCGTTCCAGAGCCGGACGATGTCGTCGCCGCTCGATTGCGCCAGCGTCGCCATGGCGGCCTTGCGCTCGGCCTGGTCGCGGCCTTCCTGTCCTCGCATCGCCAACTTCCTCTCAGCTAAATTTGTCTATTGATATAGACAACTATACAAGTTATACATATTACCTAACGCGAGTCCATGACGGGTGCGTGACAGGCCGGGGGGCAAAACATGATCGGGCATGATGTGGCCGACAGCATCGAGCGGCGCAGCGGCGTCTCACTGTGGCGCCAGATCGCCGACAGGATCCTGCAATCGATCGCCGCCGGCGATCTCGCCGAAAACGCCGCGCTGCCGCCCGAAGTCGCGCTGGCCGAGCGCTACGGCGTCAACCGTCACACCGTACGCAGCGCCATATCGGCCCTCGTGCAGGAGGGCGTGCTGCGGGCCGAGCAGGGACGCGGCACCTTCGTCCTGTCACGCAAGCGGCTGTCCTATCCGATTGGCGCGCGGACACGCTTTTCGACTGGCCTGCAGGGGCAGACGTCGGAACGGCACATCGTGCTGCTCGCTTCGTCGGTCGAGCCCGCCAGCCAGCGCGTGGCCGAAGGCCTTGGCCTCGCCAGGGGTGCCGAGGTGATCCGGTTGGAGACACGCGGCGAGGCTGACGGACGGCCAGTGTCGCGCGCCGCTGGATGGTTCGATGCCCGGCGCTTTGCCGGCATCGACAAGGCGATGGCGCAAACCGGTTCTATCACCGCCTCGCTCGCACGTTTCGGCATCGACGATTATCTCAGGCAATCGACCGTGCTCTCGGCACGCCATGCGGGCGCCGCCGATCTCGCCGATCTCGATCTGCAGCCGGGCGCCATCGTGCTGGTCACGGTTGCGGTCAACGTCACACCTGACGGCCAGCCGATCCAGTTTTCGGAGTCGCGTTTTCCGGCCGAGCGGGTGGAGCTGAAGCTGTCGGCGCTGTAGGGCTATCCGATCTCGATGACAGCCTTGATCAGGCCCGACTTTTCATGCGCCCAGCGGGCGAGATCCCCTGGCGTATCGGCCAGCGTGGTGCGGTGGGTGACAAGCTTGGCCAACGGCACGGCACCATTGCGGATCGAGGCCGCGACATGGTCGAAGTCGGCGCGCAACGCATTGCGGCTGCCGATCAATGTCATTTCTCGCTTGTGGAACTCGGGATCGGAAAAAACAATATCGTCCTTGACGACGCTGACCAGCACCAGCGCTCCGCCATGCGCGACGTGGGCGAAGGCCGATCGCACCGATCGCGTGTTGCCGGTGGCGTCGAACACCACGTCGAAGCCTTCGTCGCCGGTCGCATCACGCACCAGATCGGACACGGGTGCTTGCGAGCCGTCGAGAATCGAAAAGCCGAGTTCACTCGCCGCGAAGACCAGTCTTTCGGTGCTCATGTCGAGAAGTGTCACGTCCAACCCGGCAATGCGGGCGAAGATGGCGGTGCCGAGCCCGATCGGGCCAGCGCCGATGACCAGGGTGCGGGCGCCAGGCTCGGCCCGGGCGCGCCGGACGGCATGCGCGCCGATGGCCAGGAATTCGACGGCGGCGGCGTCGGCGAGCGACAGGCCGTTGGTGGGATAGAGATTCTTAGCCGGCACCAGGATCTGTTCGCACATGGCGCCGTCGCGGTGCACGCCGAGCACTTCGATCCTGACACAGCAATTGGGCTTGCCGTGCCGGCAGGCGATGCATTTGCCGCAGGAAAGGTAGGGGTTGATGATCACCGGTTCGCCAAGGGCGAGGTCGACGCCTTCGCCCCGCTCGATCACTGTGCCGGAGACTTCGTGGCCCATGATGCGGGGATAGGCGAGGAAAGGGTGCTTGCCCTCGAAGATATGGTAGTCGGTGCCGCAGATGCCAACATGGCTGACCGCCACCAGAGCCCAGCCGGGAGGTGGGGCGCCGGGAGCCGGGTGGTCTTCGACAGCAAGGTCGCCGGGCGAGCGGCAGACGACGGCTTTCATGCTTTGATCCAGTCTGTTCAAGAAATCGCCGGCCCGCGCCAGGCCGGCGATCGATTGGAATGCGTCATTTGCCGCGGCGGCGCAGTCCGTCGAAGTAGACGATGATGATGATCAGCGCGCCGGTGATGATGCGCTGCCAGAACGAGTTGACGTTGAGCAGGTTGGCGCCGTTGTTGATGGTGGCCAGGATGAAGGCGCCAAGCAGCGGCCCGTGCACCGAGCCGACCGCGCCGAACAGCGAGGTGCCGCCGATGACCGAAGAGGCGATCGCCTGCAGTTCCCAGCCCTCGGCCTGGGTCGGGTTGCCGATGCCGATGCGGGCGGCGAGCAGCACGCCGACGAAGGCCGCGCACAGGCCGGACAGCGTGTAAGCCATGTAGATGGTGCGCTGGACATTGACGCCGGACAGGCGCGAGGCCTCGGCGTTGGAGCCGACCGAAAAGAGGTAGCGGCCCCAACGGCTGTGATGCAGGAAGACATAGGCGGGCACACCCACCAGGATCACCATCCAGAACAAATTGGGGATGCCGATAAAGGAATTGCGCGAGAAGGCGGTAAAGCTGTCGCTGTTGATGTTGATCGAGTTGCCGTTGGTCATCAAAAGGCCGATGCCGCGCAGCGAGGTCAGCGTCGCCAGCGTGATGATGAACGGCGGCAAGCCCATCTTGACGATGCCGAAGCCATGGAAAAGGCCGATGGCGACACCGACGAGCAAGGTGATCAGGATGGCGACCGCGATCGGAACGCCGGCATTGATCAGCATGGCGACGACGACGGTGGCGAAGCCGACCACCGCGCCGACCGACAGATCGATGCCGCCGGTAATGATGACGAAGGTCTGGCCGACCGCCATGATGGCGATCATCGAGCCCTGCCGCAGAAGATTGGCGATGTTGTTGCCCGAGGCGAAGCTTGGCGTCGCCAGGGACAGGACGATCCAGAGCAGCACCAGCAGCGCCAGCAGCGTCAGCCCGAACAGGACGTTGTAGTTGCGCTTCGGTTTTTCGGCGGGGATCGCCTCGATGCTCATGTCTGTCCTCCCAGTTTTTCTTGTTTCTCGGCGAGCGCCTGCGTGAGAATGTCCTCGTGACTGGCGGTGTGGAACCCGTGCGTGGCCACCAGCTTGCCGCGCCGGAACACGTGCAGCGTGTCGGCCAGTTCGTAGACCTCCGGCAAATAGGACGAGATCAGGATGATGCCGGCGCCCTTCGACAACAGCTCGCCGAACAGGCGATAGATCTCCGCCTTGGTGCCGACATCGACGCCGACCGTCGGTTCGTCGAAGATGAACAGCTTGGCGCCGTGCGCCAGCCATTTGCCGATGACGATCTTCTGCTGGTTGCCGCCCGAAAGGCTCGACGCCAGCGCCCCGCGCGTCGGCGTCTTGATCCTCAGGCCGGCGATCTGACGGTCGGCCTCGGCCTTCTCTTTCGCATTCGAGATCAACAGATTGCTGGAGATGCGCTTGTAGATCGGCAAATTGAGGTTGAGGCCAACCGGCAAATTGAGGCAAAGGCCTTGGTCGCGGCGGCTTTCCGGCGCCAGTGCCATGCCGAGCTTGATGGCGTCGTGCTCGGAGTTGATCTGGACGTCCTTGCCTTCCCACAGGATCTGGCCGGCCGACTTCTTGTGACGTCCATAGAGCGAGGTGACGAACTCGCTGCGGCCGGCGCCGATCAGTCCGTAGAGGCCGACGATCTCACCGGCACGCACCGTCATCGAGATGTTCTCGAAGCCTTTGCCCGACAGGTTCCTTGTTTCGACGATCGGAGCGCCCGGCGTGAAATGCTCCTTGTGATAGACCTGTTCGATAGAGCGGTTGATCATCATCTTGACCAGCTCGGCATCATTGGTCTCGGCGATATTGCGTGTGCCGACCAGCGTGCCGTCGCGCAGCACGGAAACCCGGTCGGCGAGTTCGAAGACCTCCTCCATGCGATGGCTGATGTAGATGATCGTCACGCCTTCACCCTTCAGGCGCCGGATCAGCGTGAAAAGCTGGTCGGCCTCCTTGCGGGTGAGGTAGGCCGTGGGTTCGTCGAAGATCAGGAATTTGGTGCCGCGCACCGTGGCGCGGGCAGCGGCGATCAGCTGTTGCTGGCCGATGGTGAGATCACCCAGCACGACATGCGCCGGCAGGTCGAAGCCGAGATCGTCGATGATCGTCTGCGCTTCCCTGACCATGGCGCGCTGCTGCAGGATGCCGAAACGGGAATTTTCCTCGCCAAGGAACATGTTGGCGGCGACCGTCAGGTGACGGCACAGCACGACTTCCTGGTGCACGGCATTGATGCCGAGCGCCATCGCTTCATGCGGCGTCGCCAAGGCAGCCGGCTGGCCTTCCCAGAGGACCTCGCCAGAGGTGCGCGGCATGACGCCGGTCAGGAGTTTGATGAGGGTCGATTTGCCGGCGCCGTTCTCGCCGACGATGGCGTGGATTTCGCCTGACTTGAAGGCGAGATTGACCGGCTTCAGCGCATGGGTGCCGGGGTAGCGTTTTTCCAGCCCGCGCAGTTCGAGGATGGTCCTGCCGGGTTCCAGCACGGGGGCCGGATGCAGTTCCTGCGCCGTCGGCGTCATGACAATCCTCCCAGATTGGCCTCGCGGTTGGCATTCGGCGAGGCTGCGGTCGTCTTTCAGGCGAAGGCCAAACGGGCTGATCGCCAAGCCGCTTTGGCGGCGGATGCTTCCGGGGCCTCTGGCCCCGGAAGCGGTTTTGAACGCCGGCTGCTTAGAGCTTGGGATTGAGCAGCGCGTCGATCTTGGGGTCCTTCATATTGGCCTTGGTCACCAGATTGGCGCCGGTGTCGACATTGGCCTCGACCTTTTCGCCCTTCGAGGCGGCGAGCGCGGTCTTGATGCCGTCATAGCCCATCCGGTAGGGATCCTGGACGACGAGGGCGGAAATGACGCCGTCGTTGAGGAACTTGATCAGCTTCTCGTCGCTGTCGAAGCCGACCAGCGCCAGCTTGCCGCCAAGGTTGTTCTCGGCGACGGCCTGGCCGACGCCCTGCGCCATGATCAGGTTGGAGGCGAAGATGCCCTTGAGGTTCGGATTGGCGGTGATCAGGTCGGTGGCGATGTTGAGTCCGGTGGTGGCCTGGCCGTCGGCGTATTTGTCGGCGACCAGCTTCAGGCCGGGATATTTTGCCTTGAGCTGCTCGGTGAAGCCCTGCTTGCGCTGTTCGAGCGAGCCGGCGCCGGGAGCGTTGGTGATCAGGGCGACGTCGCCCTCGATCTTGCCGCCATTGGCGGCGCCGATGGCGGCGGCAAGGCCGTCCGCGGCGACGCGTCCGCCCTGCACGTTGTCGGTGGTCAGGAACGAGGTGAAGGCCTTGGAGTCGGCGCCGGAGTCGATGCCGATGACCTTGACCTTGGCGGCCGCTTCATCGATCGGCTTGCCCAGCGCCTTGAACTCGGTGGGCGCGATCACGATCGCGGCCGGGTTGCTGGCGACGGCGTTCTCGAGGATCGAGACCTGGCCGTTGACGTCAGTCTCGGCCTGGGCGCCGAGTTCCGGCACGTTGATGCCGAGATCCTTGCCGGCCTTGCGGGCGCCGGCCAGAACGATCTGCCAGTAGAAGGACGTGGTGTCCTTGACAATGATCGGGATGGTCACATCCGCCGCCGAAACCGGTGCGGTATGCATGACGCCGGTGAGCATCGATGCTGCCGCCAGGGCCATGACGGCGCGGCGGTTGAGAATGCTGGTCACGAATTTCATAGGATCCTCCCTAAGTCGCCCGGTGAACGTTAACGGAAGCTCCGTCCGGATAGGCGTGGCCCAAACAGAACTTTATCAATAAAAAACAGTTGCACCGTTTTGATAGTGCATCGATCCAGCCGATGCAAGCGGTGTTTCAGCCAGTTCTTCCAACTGCCCGACAATGACTCCCCCAGCGGCGGCTCTCCCTTGTCGCGGTCAGGCGCTCCCGTTTCCGTTCTGTGAAGGTATGGAATATTAATTCCATAGATCAGTCAACATGGAATGTTCATTCTTCTCTGGATCGCGACATCGTGAAGGCGGGTCGCGCGCCCGTGCACATCGCGACGATGCGCTTCAATGCAGTTCCTGCACCACCGTGTAGGGACGATACCTGGCATAGTCCGTCTCCGGCACGTCGATATCGAGCAGTTCGAGGTTGCGCGTCAGGTTTGCCAATTTTGCGGTACCGGTCAGCACAGTGGCGACCGCGGGTTCGTGCAAAGGAAACTGGAACGCGGCGGCGGGCAGCGGGTAGCCACCTTCAGCGGCGATCTTCTCCATGGCGTCGACACGGTCGAGAACATCGCGGCTGGCGGGCTGGTAGTCGAAATGCGCCCCTTGCACCGGCCCGGTCGCCAATATGCCTGAGTTGAAAACCCCGCCAATGACAAGCGAGGTCCGTTGCGCCCGGCACAGCGGCAGCAATTCGGCTTCCGCGCTGCGGTCGAGCAAGGAATAGCGGCTGGCGAGCAGGATGCAGTCGAGCGGCGCGCGGCGCATCACGTCGAGGCAGATCTGGACTTCATTGACGCCGAGCCCGTAGGCGGAAATCGTGCCGGCCCGCTTCAGCTCCTCGAGCGCCTTGAGGCCGCCGTCCATCAACTGGCGAAAGTGCAATTTGGTTTTCTCGACACCGTGCGTGTAAACGCCGATATCGTGGACAAACAGGATGTCTATCCTGTTTAGCCCAAGGCGCGCATAGCTGAACTCGACCGAGCGCATGATGCCGTCATAGGAATAGTCGTAGTCCAGCGCGAAGGGCAGCGGATCGACATAGGAGTGGTCTGGCACCTGATCTTCGGGCACCGGGTGAAGCAGGCGGCCGACCTTGGTCGACAACACATAGGAATCACGTGGCTTGTAGCGCAGGAAATCGCCGAAGCGCCGTTCCGACAGGCCGAAACCGTAGAAGGGCGCGGTGTCGAAATAGCGCAGGCCCGCCTCCCAGGCACCCTGCAGCGTTTCCATTGCCGCTTCGCGCGAACACGCCCGGTAGAGGCCGCCGATCGCGGCGCCTCCGAAACTGACTTCGGTGACCTCCAACGCGGTCTGGCCGATGCGGCGTTTTTCCATGCGCAACCTCCCTATCCCGGCCACTTGTCCGGCCGGGCAGTCTATCAGACATCAATCGAAATCAGAGCGTCGCGCCGAGATGCCAGGGCACGAATTCGTTGTCCCCGTAGCCAAAATCCTCGCTCTTGGTCTTGCGGCCCGAAGCCGTCTCGACGATTAGTTCGAAGATCTCCCGGCCCATGCCGGCGATGGTCTTTTCGCCGGAGGCAATGACGCCGCAATTGACGTCCATGTCCTCTTCCATCTGGTGATACATGGTCGAGTTGGTGGCGACCTTGATCGAGGGTGTCGGCCGGCAGCCGAAGCAGGAGCCGCGGCCGGTGGTGAAGACGATGACATTGGCGCCGCCCGCGACCTGACCGGTGGCAGAGACCGGGTCGTAGCCGGGCGTATCCATGAACACCAGCCCATTGCCGGTGACCTTCTCGGCGTAGCCGAAGACGCCGTTAAGCGGCGTCTGGCCGCCCTTGGCGACCGCGCCCAGCGACTTTTCCAGGATGGTGGTTAGGCCGCCGCGCTTGTTGCCAGGCGACGGATTGTTGTCGATCGAGGCGCCATGCTTGGCGACGTGATCCTCCCACCATTTCACGTAGCCATCGAGCTTCTTGGCGACCTCGGGGCTTGCGGCGCGATAGGCGAGCAGGTGCTCGGCGCCATAGATTTCCGTCGTCTCGGAGAGGATGCCGATGCCGCCGACGCCAGCGAGGATGTCGACGGCCGCGCCCAGCGCCGGATTGGCCGTGATACCCGACATGCCATCGGAGCCGCCGCATTGCAGGCCGACGACGATCTCGCTGACGGGGATCGGCTCGCGCTTCAACTGGCCGACTTCCTCGGCGATCTCGGCCAGCACGCCCATCGCCTTTTCGACCGATTTGCGCGACCCGCCGGCATCCTGGATGTTGAAGTGGCGCTTGCCGGCGGCGGCACCCTTCTGGCCGTAAAGCGTGAGCTGGTTGACCTCGCAGCCGAGCCCGACCATCAGCACGCCGCCGAAATTCGGGTGGCGGGCATAGCCGGCCAGCGTGCGGTGCAGCACCATCATGCCGTCGCCGGTGCCGCTCATGCCGCAGCCCTGGCCATGGACGATGGGCACGAAGCCATCGATCCCGGGATATTTCGGCAAAAGGGTCCGGTTGGCGGTGTCGGCGATCGAATGGCAGACGGTGGCCGAGCAATTGACGCTGGCGATGATGCCGATGAAGTTGCGCGTGCCGGCGCGGCCGTCGGCGCGGCGATAGCCCATGAATGTCCGGGCGCGGTCCGCTTCCGTCGCATGCTCGGCCTCGCTTGGCGGCACCACGGGGAGGCGGCCGGCCTCGAAGACCAGATTGTGCGAATGGACATGCTCGCCGGGCGCGATGTCCTGCGTGGCGCGACCGATCGCCTGAGCGTATTTGACCACGGCTTCACCCGCGGCAATCGGCTTGATCGCCACCTTGTGGCCGGGCTCGATGACGGTGGCAGCGAGCGCGCCACCCGGCAGCGCGGTGCCGATCTCGATGCGCCCATTGGCAACGGCGACATTGTCGGCGGGGGACAGAAGAATGGTATTCGAGACGTTCACGGGCGGTTTCCTGGGTGATCCTGGGATGCGCGGATTGACACGCGCCTGTTAAGAGTTAATGTCTTTTATCGTGAAAAAACAGTTTTGCGTCAATTGTTTTTTCACGGCGGTTCCGCCCTGGGTAAGTGGTGGCGCTGCAGACGATGGAACGTCATATTGCGCTTCAAGCCGGCCGCCGCAAGCGCTGGCGTGCAACGGGTCAGGGGATGTCGAAGAGCAACAACGTCTACAAGGACGCCTATAACCGTTGTCTGAGGCTGCTCGATGAGACGCGCAGCCTGCCCTCGGAACCGGAACTTGGCGCCTTGCTGGGAGTCAGCCGCACGACCGTGCGCAGCATCCTGGCGCGCATGGAAGAAACCGGGTTGATCGCCTGGAACAAGCGCGCCAAGACGGTGCTGCGCGATCCACGTGCGGATGATTTCTTTCCCGAGGAAGAGACCGACACGCTGGCCGAGATCATCGAACGGTCGTTCATGCGCAGGCTGCTGGCCGGCGGCGCCGAGGCCGGCATGCAGATCAACGAGCTCGAACTGGCGCGCGAGATCGGCGTCGGCACCACCAGCGTACGCGAGTTCCTGATCCGCTTCTCCCGCTTCGGCCTGATCGAAAAACGCCGCAACAGCCATTGGGTGCTGAAAGGCTTCACGCGGGCCTTCGCGCTGGAACTGACCGAGATCCGCGAAATGTTCGAATTGCGCTCGGCCGCCGCCTTCACGGCGCTGCCGCAGGACAGTCCGGTATGGGGCGATCTCGATCGGCTGGAAGGGGAACACCGCGTTCTGGCACGCGAGATCGCGACGCGTTTCAATGAGTTCTCGGAGCTGGACGAGCGCTTGCACCGGCTCATTCATCGCGCCTCACGCAACCGCTTCATCGTCGATTTCTACGACGTCATCGCCATGATCTTCCACTACCACTACCAGTGGAACAAGGCACAGGAACGCGAGCGCAACGAAGTCGCGATCGGCGAGCATCTTGCCTATATCGAGGCGCTCAAGTCGCGCGATCTCGGCAAGGTCGATGCCGCCTGCCGCAAGCACCTGAAGTCGGCCCGCCAGACATTGCTGACCTCCATCCCGGAAAGCCGGCCATCCCAAAAGAACTGATCCTGCCGTGTTGCCGCAGCATGGAATTGACGATTTTCGACCTCTGGCTGCCGTGGTAGGGATAGTCATCGATTTGAAGAGGCAAATGGTGAACCGCCGGGAGAGACGCTGGAGCATGCCGGTCGCGCTTGTCGCGGCCTGTCTGCTGTTGCTCCAGTCGACACTTGGTGCGTTCGCCTTCAGCATCGGGCCTGATACCGCGCAGCTCGATGCCTTCGGCAACGTCATCTGTACCCACGATGGCGCCACACAGCTTCCCGGCGGCGACCAGCACCCGTCCCATCCGCCGGCCTGCTGCACACTCGGCTGCAGCATGTTTTCGCCGGCCTATGCGCCGCCGGCCGATGCCAGGCTTGCACTTGCGTCCCTTTCCTTCGAGACCGTCGCCTTCGTCTTCCCGGCGACCACGCATCTCGACTTCGCCCGCGAACGCTCCCCATCGAACCCGCGCGCGCCGCCACTGGCGGCTTGAGCCTGCTTGCTTGCGGAACCTTTCGCGAGCGTACTCATCCAAGATCAAGCATTCGCGACCGGCGACGGCGCGATCATCATGTCGTGGAGCAACCATGTCCCATTCTTTCCGTATATCGGCGGGCACTGTGTTCGGCCGCACCCTGTCCCGCTTCAAAGCCGATTTCGGCATTGCCGCGTTGGCCCTCGCGCTTGTCTTCCTGGGCGCCCAGGCCGTCCTGGCGCATGAATTCAAGGTCGGCGATCTCGAAATCGAACACCCCTGGTCGCGCGCCACGCCAGCCGGCGCCAAGGTGGCCGGCGGCTATTTCACCATCGTCAACAAGGGCAGTACACCGGACCGGCTGCTGTCGATTTCCTCCGACGTCTCGGAAAAGGCCGAGCTGCATCAAATGGGCGTCAAGGACGGCGTCATGACCATGCGGCCAGTGGATGGTGGCCTGGAAGTCCCGGCAGGCGGCAAGGTCGCGCTGGCGCCCGGTGGCTACCACCTGATGTTCATCGGCCTGAAGCGGCAACCCAAGCAGGGTGAAAAATTCGCCGCCACGCTGACCTTCGAGAAGGCCGGCACGGTCAATGTCGAGTTCGCCGTTGAAGGGATGGGCGAAATGGGCGGCATGGACGACCACGCCAATTGATCGCGCCAATCACCAATTTTGAATCTGAGGGACCATCATGAACAAATATCTTTTGGCGGCCGGCGCGTTTCTCGTGCTGGGGACAAATGCCGCCTTCGCGCACATCACGCTCGAGACCCAGGAGGCGGCAGTCGGCTCGACCTACAAGGCTGTGCTGCGCGTGCCGCACGGTTGCGACGGCAAGGCCACGACGGCGGTGCGCGTGCAGATCCCGGAAGGGGTGATCGCGGTGAAGCCGATGCCCAAGTCGGGCTGGACGCTGCAGACCAAGAAGGGCAAGTACGAGAAATCCTACCAGCTCTATGGTCAGGCGGTTGCCGATGGGGTCAAGGAAGTCGACTGGAGCGGCGGCAATCTGCCGGATGAATTCTACGATGAGTTCATCTTCCGGGCGACGCTGACGGCCGACCTGCCCGCCGGCCAGAAGCTGTACTTCCCGGTGGTGCAGGAATGCGGCGATGCCGCCGCCCGCTGGATCGAGATTCCGGCGGCCGGACAGGATGAGGACGCGCTGGAGAACCCGGCGCCCGGCATCAAGCTCACGCCGAAGAAATAGCTTTTCTCCCTGGCGCTCTGCCTGTCGGAGCGCCGCATCCCCATGGCATGGCATGATCGCAATACCTTCCTGGATAGTCGATACGAACAGCAAGCTCGTCGGCTGGATTGCCGGCGGGCTGCTCGCCGCGGCCATGGCGCTCATCGTCATGGCCTCGACAAGCCAGGCCCTTGCCCATGCGGCGCTGATCAAGACCGATCCGGCCGACGGTGCGGTGCTGGCGCAGGCGCCAGCGCGGTTCTCGCTGACCTTCAGCGAGCCGGTCTCGCCGTTGGTGCTGACGTTGGTGATGCCCGACGGCACCCCGGTTCCGCTGACCGACTTCCGTCTCGGCGACCAGACGGTCGAGATCGACAATCCGCGGGCGCTCAAATCCGGCACGCATGTGCTGAGCTGGCGTGTCATTTCCGCCGACGGCCATCCGGTCGGCGGCTCGCTGCTGTTTTCCATCGGCGCGCCAAGCGAGCCGCCGGCCGTCTCCGAGGCGATTGACTGGCCACTGCGGTCGGCGATCTGGATCGGCAAGGTTTTTCTCTACATAGGCCTTTTCCTCGGCATTGGCGGCGCGTTCGCCTTTGCCTGGCTGGCCAGGGCTGGCCGTGCCGGCCAGCGCTTTGTCGCGGCCGCGATCTTGTGCGGGCTGGTGGCGGCACCCTTGTCGCTGGGCTTTCAGGGTCTCGATGCGCTGGGGGCGCCGCTCTCCCATCTGGCGCAGCCGGTGATCTGGCGCACCGGGCTCGGCACCAGCTTCGGCTGGACGGTGCTGATCGCCCTGGTCGCCTTGGGACTTGGCCTGCTGTCGCTGGCCGGACCGCGCGCGGCCGCCAGGCCGCTTGCCCTTGCCGGACTGGCTGGCGTCGGCGTCGCACTCGCCGCCAGCGGCCATGCCAGTGCGGCCGAGCCGCAATGGCTGACACGGCCGCTGGTCTTCGTGCATGGCGTCGGCATCGCTTTCTGGGCCGGCGCCTTGGTGCCGCTCGGTCTCGCGCTGAAGCGTCAAGCGGCGGGCGCCGTCGAATTCCTGCACCACTTCTCATGGGCAATCCTGCCTGTGGTGGCCTTGCTTGCCGCGGCAGGCATCGTGTTGGCCGTGATCCAGGTGCAGATACCCTCGGCGCTGGCCGACACAGCCTATGGCCGGCTGCTGCTGGTCAAGCTCGCGTTGCTGGTCTTCCTGTTCACGCTCGCTGCCGTCAATCGCTGGAAGCTCACTGCTTCGGCCGAGGCGGGAGCGACCGAGGTGCAACGCAGGCTCACCCGCTCGGTCGGCGTCGAAGTGCTGATCGTGCTGGCGATCTTCGGGGTCGCCGCGGGCTGGCGCTTCACGCCGCCGCCACGAGCACTGGCGATCGCGGCGGCGCAGCCGGTTTCGGTCCACATCCACGCGCTGCAGGCGATGGCCGATCTCAGCATCACGCCAGGCCATGCGGGGCCGGTGGTCGCCTCGATGATCATCATGACCGGCGATTTCGGACCGCTCGACGCCAAGGAGGTGACGCTGGTGCTGTCGAAGCCCGATTCCGGCATCGAACCGCTGAAGCGCGCGGCGACCAGGCCCGGCGACGGCAGCTGGCGTGTCGACAACCTCATCATCCCGGTACCCGGCCGCTGGATGGTGCGCATAGACATCCTGGTCTCGGACTTCGAGATGGTGAAGATCGAGGCGCCGGTCGACATCAGACCGTAACGTCCCAGCCACACAATTGGGCGAGGCGGTTGACGCGGGCCTGAAGGGCCGTCAATCATTCAAGCAACAATGAGCGCAAGCTCGAAAACACCAGATCCGAAAGCAGGGAAGAAACGATGGAAAAAGCCGAAATCGGGCTGATCGGCCTTGGCACTATGGGCTCCAACCTGGCGCTGAACATCGCCGAGCACGGGCACCGCATCGCCGTCTTCAACCGCACAAGGGCACGCACCGACGCTTTCGTCGAGAATTCCGGCGCGCTCAGGGACATGGTCGTCCCCTGCTACAGCCTGGAGGAACTTGCCGCCGCGATCCGGCCGCCGCGTCCGATCATCATCATGGTGCTGGCCGGCAAGCCGGTCGACGAGCAGATCGAAGCGTTGCGTGGCGTGCTGTCCGACAACGATATCGTCATCGATGCCGGCAATGCCAATTTCCGCGATACGATGCGGCGCTTCTCCGAGCTCTCTGGCTCGGGTTTGACCTTCATCGGCATGGGTGTCTCCGGCGGCGAGGAGGGCGCGCGCCACGGACCCTCGATCATGGTCGGCGGCACGGAAGACTCCTGGAAGCGCGTCGAGAAGGTGCTGACCGCGATCTCCGCCAAGTTCAAGGAGGAACCTTGCGCCGCATGGCTCGGCACCGACGGCGCCGGGCATTTCGTCAAGACCATCCATAACGGCATCGAATATGCCGACATGCAGATGATCGCCGAAATCTACGGCATCCTGCGTGACGGCCTGGGCATGGGGCCGAAGGAGATCGCCACGGTATTTTCCAACTGGAACAAGGGCCGGCTCAATTCCTACCTGATCGAGATCACCGCCAAGGTGCTCGCCGCCGACGATCCGAAGACCGGCAAGCCGGTGGTCGACATCATCCTCGACCGCGCCGGCCAGAAGGGCACCGGCAAATGGTCCGTCATCGAGGCGCAGCAGCTCGGCATTCCGGCAACCGCGATCGAAGCGGCGGTGGCGGCGCGCGTGCTGTCGTCGATCAAGGACGAGCGGCAGGCGGCGGAAAAGGCCTATAGCAATATCGGCGTGACCAGGATTTCCGGCGACAAGGACGCGCTGCTGAAAGACCTCGAACTGGCGCTGTTCGCCGGCAAGATCGCCGCCTACGCGCAGGGCTTCGCGGTGATGAGCGGCGCTTCGAAGGAGTTCAACTGGAACCTGCCGATGCCGACCATCGCCAAGATCTGGCGCGCCGGCTGCATCATCCGCTCGCAGATGCTCGACACGATGGCCGAGGCTTTCAGTGGTGGCGCTTCCACCAACCTGTTGATGGCACCTGCCTTCATCAGCCTGATGCAGGAGGCGCATCCGTCGCTGCGGCGCGTCGTGGCGAGGGCTTCCGAAGCCGGCGCGCCGGTGCCTGCACTGTCTTCGGCTCTTGCCTATTTCGACAGCTACCGCCAGGGCCGCGGCACCTCGAACCTGATCCAGGCGCAGCGCGACTTCTTCGGGGCGCATGGTTTCGAGCGCATCGGCGAGCAGGGCGCGTTCCACGGACCGTGGGGCAGCGGCGCGGCTGGCTAGATCACGCTATGAAGACATCCGGCTTAGCTTGGCTGCCGTGCCGGAATACTCACCGCTCCACATGTGGCTTCTCGATTCCGGGGATGCCGCCGACCTGTTGGGCAAGAAAATCGACCAGCAGCCGGACCCGGGCGATGCCCGCCCGTTCGGGGACGATCAGCATGCTGAGCGGAACCGAAGGCAGCGCATAGTCCGGCAGAATCGCTTCAAGCCGGCCGGACGCCAGGAGATCGCCGACAAGCCATTGGTGGGCGGGCGCAATGCCGCGCCCGGCGAGCAGGGCTTCGCGTGCGGCAAGCCCGTGGTCGACCCGGAGGCGCCCTGCAAACGGCACTGTATGGCGGTTGCCGTCTGGTCCTTGCAGCACAAGGGTGTCGCTGCCGGCAACGTTTGACATCCGGATACCTTCGTGATCGGCCAGGTCCCCGGGACCTTCAGGCCTGCCGCGTTCAGCGAGATAGTCGGGCGCCCCCACGAGCAGTCGCCGGGATTGGCCGAGCGCTCGCAATTTCATGGAACTGTCGGTGAGCGGGCCGAGACGAAGCGCGATGTCGACGCCTTCCATGACGAGGTCGATGCGTTCGTCGGTGAGGCTGAGATCGACGCCGATGTCGCGATAGCGGTCCTGAAACGCGAAGATAAGCCGGCTGACATGCAGCACCCCAATGGCGGCGGTGCAGGAGAGCCGGATCGTGCCCGCGGGCGCCGCGCGCGTGCCGCGAACCTCGTCGCCCGCCTGTTCGACAAGGCGCAGGATCTGCACGCTGTCTGCATAATAGCGGCTGCCCTCATCGGTCATCGTGACACGCCGGGTGGTCCTGCTGAGCAGGGCGACGCCGACGGCCTCCTCCAGTTCCCTCAAATGGCGCGTGACTGTCGACTGGCCGATCCTGAGTTCACGCGCGACCGCCGACAGACTGCCTCGTTCAGCAACGCGCACGAAGGTGCGCATGCGCTCGAGCGTGACAGCTGATTTATCCATTAATTGGCAGAATATTATGCATTCTCGACATGTAGCGGATGATGCGGCTGTTGGCTATCTCAGGGTCAATGTTTCCAACAGAGGATCGACGGATCATGAAAGTCCTACTTGTCTTTGCCCATCCCGAGCCACGGTCGCTCAACGGCACGCTGCGTGACGTCGCCGTCAAGGAACTCAAGGCTCAAGGCCACGAGGTTCGGGTGTCCGACCTCTATGCGGACGGTTGGAAATCGGAGGTCGACCGCGCTGACTTCCCCGAGCTTTCGCCAGACGCGCGGCTGGTGCCGGTGGGGGCCTCCAAACAAGCATACGAGTCCAATGCTCTGACCGCAGACGTCAAGACCGAGATCGAGAAGCTGCTTTGGGCCGATGCGCTGATCCTGCAGTTTCCGCTGTGGTGGTTCACCATGCCGGCGATTTTGAAAGGCTGGGTCGATCGGGTCTTCGCCTACGGCTTCGCCTACGGCGTCGGCGAACATAGCGACAAGCGATGGGGTGACCGGTACGGCGAGGGCACACTCGCGGGCAAGCGAGCGATGCTGATTGTGACAGCCGGCGGCTGGGAGGATCATTACTCCCCGCGCGGCGTCAACGGACCGATCGACGACCTGCTGTTCCCGATCAATCACGGAATCCTCTATTATCCGGGCTACGACGTGCTTCCGCCGTTCGTGATGTACAGTGCGGACCGTCTCGATGCAGCTGGCTTCGAGCTTGTCGCCGAACGCCTGCGCGAACGGATGCGGACACTGGCGACCACGGCGCCCATTCCCTATCGGCGGCAGAATGGTGGCGATTATCTGATCCCGAGCATGCGGCTTCGTGCCGAACTAGCCGATCCGGGAGCAACCGGCTTCGGACTTCATGTGAACCGCGGGGCTACCGACCAGAACGGTTCCTGGTTTGACGGGATGCATGTGGACTTGCCCGATCAGATCCGGGCAGACGCTCAGTCAGAGCGCCGATAGGCCACGACGCCCTTCGGTTCGCTCAGGCTCTGCAGCGAGCCGGGCGCGGCGCCGCCGATCCAGCCGAGCACCGAGCGGGCGAGTTCGGACCCGGCCAGGCGGAAGTCTTCGTTCACGACCAGCAATTCATGCCTGAACAGATGCAGCAGTTCCGACGACTGCTTCGACACCACGTCGACGTCGCGGCCGAGCTTGAGGCCGGCGTCCTCGATGCCGGCGACGATGGCGAGGGTCGCGGCGGCGGCGCTGCTGACGATGCCGTCCGGCCTGATGTCGCGCCGCATCAGCTGCGCGGTCCTCGTCCTGATCTGTTCGATCGAATGGTCGATCGAAACGGTGTTGAACGGCACCTCGCTGGCGCCGACTTCGCTCAGCGCATCGGCAAAGCCGTCGACCGTGTGGCGGTAGTAGCTCAAACCCACCGGCGGCGTCACCAAAGCGAGCCGGCGGCGGCCTAGGCCGGCGAGATGGCGCACCGCCTCGGCCGCGAAGGCGTAATTGTCGAAATCATGATAGGGATGCACGAGCCCCATATCGGTGCGGCCGTGGGTCGCGAAGGGAATGCCGCGCTCCAGCATGTAGCGGGCGCGGGGGTCGTTCGGCTGCGTGCGTGAAATGATGACGCCGTCGGCGGAGCCGGTCTCCACGAGATAGCGCACCGGATCCAGCGGATCCTGCGAGCGCGAATAGGGCGTGACGATCAGGTGGTAGGGCGTGTCGGCGATGACTTCCGTGACGCCATAGATGATGTCGGAGACAAAGCTCATGAGTTCGTGCTCAGTGTTGAGCACGAGGCTGATGACATTGGTCTTGCCGGTCCTGAGGCGCACGCCGGCGCGGTTCGGCCGATAGCCGATCTGCTTGGCCACGAGCTGGACTCGGCGCCTGGTCTCGGCGCCGATCTCGGGCGCGTCCTTCAAGGCCCGCGAGACGGTGGTGACGCCGAGCCCGGTCATGAAGGCAAGCGTCTTCAGCGTCGGCCGCTCCTGTGCCGTCGCCTCGTCATCCTTGGCCGTGCGCTGTCTGTTCATCCGTCCCGCCCATCAGGCGCATAGCAGCCGCCGGGCAGCCCGGCAATGTTGCGGCCGCTCCCCGTGGCGCGTCACCTGCAGTGGAAGTAGTATACTGAAACGTTACAGCTTGTCACGATCAGTGTAAACGGGCGCGGGCGGACGCAAAAAAGACGCCGTCAACCGCGGGGCGAAAAAGCGTTGGGATTCAGAGGGAAGCGCGCTCTTGGCAAGTTTCTTGCTGTTCTTACCTAGAGAGCGGTGCAGTTTGCATATTGCGTCGCACAATGCCGCGGCAGCGAGATGATTTTGTTCGCAGCTCGAAAAATGTCAAAGTGACATTCTGCCGGAAGGGGTTGCGTATGGTCTTCAATTGCCGTATCGAAAATCTGTAACGTTTCAGATTTCTGGGAGGAAGCCGAAATGCGATACAAATTCCTGACCGCTGCCTTTGCCGCGACGGTTGCTTTCAACTTTGCCGGGCCGGCGGCCGCGACCGATCTGGAAGTCACCCATTGGTGGACCTCCGGCGGCGAGGCGGCGGCGGTCGCCGAACTCGCCAAGGCATTCGACGCCACCGGCAATCACTGGGTCGACGGCGCCATCGCCGGATCCGGCGGCACGGCGCGGCCGATCATGATCAGCCGCATCACCGGCGGCGATCCGATGGGGGCCACGCAGTTCAATCATGGCAGGCAAGCGGAAGAGCTGGTTCAGGCTGGCCTTATGCGCGACCTCACCGATGTCGCCACCAGGGGCAAGTGGACGGAAGTGGTACGGCCCAAGAGCCTGCTCGATTCTTGCACCATCGACGGCAAGATCTATTGCGTGCCGGTCAACATCCATTCCTGGCAGTGGCTGTGGCTGTCGAACGCGGCGTTCGAGAAGGCCGGCGTGCCGGTGCCGAAGAACTGGAACGAGTATGTGGCCGCCGCTCCGGCGCTGGAGAAGGCAGGCATCGTGCCGCTCGCGGTCGGTGGGCAGGCCTGGCAGGCATCGGGCGCCTTCGACGTGCTGCTTGCCGCGGTCGGCGGAACCGACACCTTCCTCAAGGTCTACAAGGACAAGGACGCCAAGTTCGCAGCCGGTCCTGAAGTCGCCAAGGTGTTCAAGGCGGCCGACGATGCGCGCAAGATGGCCAAGAACACGAATGTGCAGGACTGGAACCAGGCCACCAACATGGTCATCACCGGCAAGGCCGGCGGCCAGATCATGGGTGACTGGGCGCAGGGCGAGTTCCAGGTCGCCGGCAAGACCGCCGGCAAGGATTACACCTGCCTTCCCGGCCTCGGCCTGAACGAGGTCATCGCAACGGGCGGCGACGCCTTCTATTTCCCGCTGCTCAAGGACGCCGAAAAGGCCAAGGCGCAGGAGGTGCTGGCCGAGACGCTGCTCGATCCCAAGACCCAGGTTGCGTTCAACCTCAAGAAAGGCTCGCTGCCGGTGCGCGGCGACGTCGATCTCAACGCGGCCAATGACTGCATGAAGAAAGGCCTCGCTATCCTGGCCAAGGGCGCGGTCATCCCGTGGACGGACCAGCTGCTCTCGCAGGACAGCCAGAAGCAGAAGGAGGATCTGTTCTCGGAGTTCTTCGCCAAGCCCGACATGAGCCTCGAAGAGGCGCAGAAGCGCTTCGCCGACATCATCGCTTCGGCTGATTGACGACCGACGAGCCGTCCGCTCCCGACCTTGCCAGACAGGGCCGGGAGCCAAGGCGTGCTGACTTTCCGCCCTTATCCGATCCAGCACGGCTGTACCGATGAGCAAGAGCGAACGCCCGAGCCAACTCTTCCGCAATCTCAACGCGAAGGTCGCTTCGATCCCGATGATCCTCACCGCAATGGTGGTCTTTGTCGGCGGCACCGCGTGGACGGTGCTCTATTCCTTCACCAATTCGAAGCTGCTGCCGCGGCTGAATTTCGTCGGGCTCGACCAGTATTACCGGCTGTGGGCGACGCCGCGCTGGCTGATTTCGATCGAGAACCTCTTGATCTACGGTGTGATCTCACTGGTGTTCTCGCTGGTGATCGGTTTTCTGCTGGCGGCCCTGCTCGACCAGAAGATCCGTTTCGAGGACACGTTCCGCACCATCTTCCTCTATCCCTTCGCGCTCTCCTTCATCGTCACCGGCCTTGTCTGGCAATGGCTGCTCAATCCGGATTTCGGCGTCCAGGGCGTGGTACGAAGCCTCGGCTGGACCAGCTTCGACTTCAATCCGCTCTACAATTCCAGCATCGTCATCTACGGCATATCGATCGCGGCGCTTTGGCAAGGCACGGGGCTGATCATGTGCCTGATGCTGGCGGGCCTGCGCGGCATCGACGAGGACATCTGGAAGGCCGCACGGGTGGACGGGATTCCCATGTGGAAGACTTATCTGTTCATCATCATCCCGATGATGCGGCCGGTGTTCATCACCACGCTGGTGATCATCGCGTCGGGCATCGTCAAGGTCTATGACCTCGTCGTCGCGCAGACCAGCGGCGGGCCGGGCATCGCCTCCGAAGTGCCGGCCAAATACGTCTACGACTACATGTTCTTCGCCCAGAATCTCGGCCAGGGCTTTGCCGCCTCGACCATGATGCTGCTGTCGGTGATGATCGTCATCGTGCCGTGGGCCTATCTCGAATTCGGAGGCCGCAAGCGTGTCTGATCATGCCGTCTCCTTGTCCGCCACGTCGTCAAACCTCCGGGCTGGCGCCTCCGGCCCGAGCGGACCAAAGCCGCGGCACGTGTTCTCGCGCCGGAACATTTTCCTGTACGGCACGCTCATCGTGGTGGCGCTCTACTATCTTCTGCCGCTCTATGTGATGGTCGTCACCTCGCTGAAGGGCATGCCGGAGATCCGCCTCGGCAACATTTTCTCGCCGCCGCTCGAGATCACCTTCGAGCCCTGGGTCAAGGCGTGGTCGCAGGCCTGCACCGGCCTCAATTGCGACGGGCTCTCGCGCGGGTTCTGGAATTCGGTGCGCATCACCGTTCCCTCGGTGATCCTGTCGATCGCAATCGCCTCGGTGAACGGCTACGCGCTGGCCAACGGGCGCTTCAAGGGCGCCGACACCTTCTTCGTCATCCTGATCGTCGGCGCCTTCATTCCCTATCAGGTGATGATCTATCCCATCGTCATCATCCTGCGCGAGATCGGCCTCTATGGCAGCCTTACCGGCCTGGTGATCGTGCATTCCATTTTCGGCATGCCGATCCTGACGCTTCTGTTCCGCAATTATTTCACATCCATGCCGGAGGAACTGTTCCGGGCGGCGCGCGTCGATGGCGCCGGCTTCTGGGGCATCTACCTGCGCATCATGCTGCCGATGTCACTGCCGATCTTCGTCGTCGCCGTCATCCTGCAGGTGACCGGCATCTGGAACGACTTCCTGTTCGGCGTCGTCTACACCCGTCCCGACACCTATCCGATGACGGTGCAGCTCAACAACATCGTCAATTCGGTGCAAGGCGTGAAGGAATACAACGTCAACATGGCTGCCACCATCCTGACCGGGTTGGTGCCGCTGATCGTCTATTTCATTTCCGGCAAATTGTTCGTGCGCGGCATCGCCGCCGGCGCGGTGAAAGGGTGATGGCGATGGCGGCGAATGGCACCAGCGTTTCGATCCAGGATCTGTCGCTGAACTTCGGCGCGGTCTCGGTGCTGCAGACGCTCAATCTCGATGTCGCCGAAGGCGAGTTCATCGTGCTGCTCGGGCCCTCCGGCTGCGGCAAGTCGACCTTGCTCAACTGCATCGCCGGCCTGCTCGACATTTCGAAAGGCCGCATCTTCATCAAGGGCAAGAACGTCACCTGGGAAGAGCCCAAGGACCGCGGCATCGGCATGGTCTTCCAGTCCTATGCGCTCTATCCGCAAATGACGGTGGAGAAGAACCTGTCCTTCGGGCTGCGTGTCGCCGGCATCGCCAAGGACGAGATCGCCAGGCGCATCGCGCGCGCCGCCGAGATCCTGCAGATCGAGCCGTTGCTGCAGCGCAAGCCGGCGGCACTGTCCGGCGGCCAGCGCCAGCGCGTGGCAATCGGGAGGGCGCTGGTGCGCGATGTCGACGTTTTCCTGTTCGACGAACCGCTGTCCAATCTCGATGCCAAGCTGCGTTCGGAGCTGCGCGTCGAGATCAAGCTTCTGCACCGCAAGCTGCAGAACACGATGATCTATGTCACCCACGACCAGATCGAGGCGATGACGCTGGCCGATCGCATCGCGGTGATGAAGGGCGGCGTCATCCAGCAGCTCGACGCGCCGCAGACCATCTACAACCGCCCGGTCAACCGGTTTGTCGCCGGCTTCCTCGGTTCACCCGCGATGAATTTCGTCGAGGGTCAGTTGGAGGCTGGCACGACGGCGGTGTTCAAGACCGGGGATTTGGCCATACCGCTCGATCGTTATGGCTTCGACGGCACCGACAACAAGAGCGGGCCTTGCGTGTTCGGGATTCGCCCCGAGCACGTTGCCTTTGGCGAGGCCGCGAATTCCATGCCCTTTGCCACCGATGCCGCCGTCGAGATCGTCGAGCCGATGGGCTCCGATACGCTGGTGTGGACGAAGCTCGGCGGCCGCATTTTCTCCTTCCGTGTCGAGGCGGAAAAAACGCTGCGCAATGGCGATCCGATCCGGATCGGCTTTGATCCTGCCCGCGCCTCGCTGTTCGAAACCCCATCCGGCAACCGCATGTAGCTCCCAAGAAAACCATCCTCCCAAGGACAATCCCAAGCAGAACGGACAGAGATGATGAACTGGTCATTCCAACTTTACAGCGCCCGCAATTTCTTGCCTTGGACCGATGTGCTCGAAATGCTCGGCGAGCTCGGCTACGCCGAGGTCGAAGGGTTCGGCGGCGTCTATGACGATCCCAAGGCCTTCCGCGCCGAGCTCGACAAGAACGGCCTTGCCATGCCGACCGGGCATTTTTCCATCGATGCGCTGGAGAATGATTTCGACGGTGTGCGCCGGATCGCCGAAACGCTCGGCGTCAAGCTTTTGATCTGTCCCTATCTGATGGCCGAGGACAGGCCATCCGACGCCGCCGGCTGGCGCGCCTTTGGCGAGCGCCTGGCCAAGGTCGGCGAGGTCGCGTCGAAGGCCGGCTATGGCTTCGCCTGGCACAACCATGATTTCGAGTTCAAGACACTCGCCGACGGCTCGGTGCCGCAGGACCATATCCTGTCGTCCGCGCCCAATATAGGCTGGGAAATGGACGTCGCCTGGGTAGTGCGCGGCGGCTCCGACCCGCTGCCCTGGATCGAAAAGCAGGGCCAGCGCATCGTCGCCGTCCATGTCAAGGACATGGCGAAGGCGGGCGAGGGGCTGGATGAGGATGGCTGGTCGGATGTCGGCCACGGCACGATCGATTGGGCCGGCCTGATCAAGGTGCTGCGGGCCAAGAGCGCGGCGAAATACTTTGTCATGGAACAGGACAATCCCAACGACATCGAGCGCTTCGCCCGCCGCTCGATCGCAACCGTCAAGAGCTACTAGGAACAACCACCATGGCAAAGAAGCTGGGTACTGGGAAATTGGGTGTTGGCGTCATCGGCTGCGGCAACATCTCGAAGGCGTATTTTTCGCTGGCGCCGTTGTTTCGCGGCATCGAGATGCGCGCCTGCGCCGACATCAACATGGACGCGGCCAGGGCGCGGGCGAAGGAATTCAAGCTGCGCGCCGAGACCGTCGAGGATCTGCTCAAGGCCGACGATATTGACATCATCGTCAACCTGACCATTCCGGCCGTGCATTACGAAGTCTCGAAGCAGGTGCTCGATGCCGGCAAGCATGTCTATTCCGAAAAGCCGTTCGTGCTGTCGCTCAAGGAGGGTCAGGACCTCAAGGCGCGGGCGCAGAAGAGGGGGCTGCGCATCGGCTCGGCGCCGGACACGTTCCTCGGCGGCGCGCACCAGCTGGTGCGCGAACTGATCGACGAGGGGAGGCTTGGCAAGATCACCAGCGGCACCTGCCACGTCATGGGCCACGGTATGGAGCATTGGCACCCCAATCCCGACTTCTTCTTCCAGCCCGGGGCGGGACCAGTGCTCGACATCGGACCGTACTACATCACCAATCTGATCCAGCTGATCGGGCCGGTGAAGCAGGTAGCGGCCTTCGCGACGACCCCCGCCAAGGAACGGACCATCAGCTCAAAGCCGCGCGCGGGCGAAAAAATCCCGGTCAACACGCCGACCACCATCCATGGCCTGCTGGAATTCGAGAACGGCGCCGTGGTGACGCTGAACACCAGCTGGGATGTGTGGGCTCACGGCCACGCGCCGATGGAACTCTATGGCGAGGGCGGGACGGTGTTCGTGCCGGATCCGAACTTCTTCGGCGGCGACGTGCGCTTCACCGAAGAAGGCAAGCCGGTCAAGAAGCTGCCGAAATGGAAGCATCCGCTTGGCGTTCCCAATGAGATGCATGGCCAAGGCATGATGGCCAATTACCGCACGGCGGGCCTGGCCGACATGGCGCTGGCGATCGCCGAAGGGCGGCCGCACCGCTGCTCGATGGAACTCGCGCTGCATGCCGTCGATGTCATGACCGGCCTCCTGCGCTCCGGCGAAACCGGCAAGTTCGTCGCCATGCAGACCACTTGCGAGCGTCCGGCCGCGCTTGGCGTCAAGCAGGCCAAGGAGCTGCTGGCCAAGAAGACGTAGTCGCATGGATTATCGATAATTTTGCCTTACCCCTCTCCCCGTTCCTCCGGGGAGGGGGTAAAGGATGGGGTACGGGCATGCTCATCGCCTCTGCGATGACGGTGCCCTGTCCGTTCAAATTCGAGGATTTCCCCATGCCCTATATCGCCGCTGAAAACCGCTACGAGAAAATGATCTACAACCGCTGCGGTCGGTCCGGCCTCAAGCTGCCGGCGATCTCGCTCGGGCTGTGGCACAATTTCGGCGACGACACGCCGCATCGGACCAAGCAGGCGATCGTGCGAAAGGCCTTCGATCTTGGCATCACCCATTTCGACCTCGCCAACAATTATGGGCCGCCGCCCGGCTCGGCCGAGACGGCTTTCGGCGAGATACTGCGTACTGATTTTGCCGCCTATCGCGACGAACTGATCATCTCGACCAAGGCCGGCTACGAAATGTGGGCCGGCCCCTACGGCGAATGGGGCGGGCGCAAATACATGCTGGCGAGCCTCGACCAGAGCCTGAAGCGAATGGGCCTCGATTATGTCGACATCTTCTACTCGCACCGCTTCGATCCCGATACGCCGCTCGAAGAAACCATGGGCGCGCTCGACCAGGCGGTGCGTTCGGGCAAGGCGCTCTACGCCGGCATCTCGTCCTACAATTCGCAGCGCACCCGCGAGGCCGCCGACGTATTGAGGCAACTCGGTACGCCCTGCGTCATCCATCAGCCGAGCTATTCGATGCTGAACCGCTGGGTCGAGGAGGACGGACTGCTCGACACGCTCGAGGGGCTCGGCGTCGGCTCCATCGTGTTCTCGCCGCTGGCGCAAGGCATGCTGACCGACAAATATCTCGGCGGCATTCCCGATGGCAGCCGGGCCTCCCAAGGCAAGTCGCTCAAGACAGCTTTCATCAACGACCGCACCATTGCCAACATCAAGGCGCTCAACGCGATCGCCGGCAAGCGCGGCCAGACGCTGGCCCAGATGGCCTTGGCCTGGGTGCTGCGCAGGGGCCGGGTTACTTCGGCGCTGATCGGCGCCAGCCGGCCCGAGCAGGTCGAGGATTGCGTCGGGGCGCTGAAGGTGCTCGACTTCAGCGACGCCGAACTGGCCGAAATCGATACATACGCGCGCGAGTCCGATATCAACCTGTGGGCTGCTTCCGCCGAACGCAAAGGCCCGCCGAGGAAATAGCTGAAGCCGGCTAATAAAGGCTGGCGGAATTGCTCGCGCCGGCCTTCGCGGATGAAGTCCAGTCAGGGCGTGGCCGGCCTCCCTGAGGCGGCGTTGATCGCCGCGTGGGTCGGCAGGCCAATGGTGCCTGACACACCCTTGGCTACCCTCGTCGAGATTCTGCCAATATGCCCGCGCGTCATCGATCGGCCCGGGACAACAACTGAAGAGTAGCAAAGACGGCGGTTCGTCGCTATCTGAATGGGATCGGGCCGTTTGCACGCGCGGACAGCCCGCCAACAGCGCAAGACAAGTGGAACAGGACCATGGCGGCAAGGGATGTGCTGACGAAAAACCAGTTGTGCGTGCTCGAGAAACTCGAGATCGCCAGCGGGCCGCTCAGCGCCTACACCTTGCTCGATCAGCTTCGCGAGCGCGGTTTTCGCGCCCCATTGCAGGTCTATCGCGCGCTCGACACGCTGGTGAAATCAGGCTTCGTGCACCGGCTGGAAAGCATCAATTCCTTCGTCGCGTGCGCCGAGCCACACGACCATAGCCACTCGATGACCGCCTTCGCCATATGCGATACTTGCGGGCAGGTGACCGAAATGTCCGATCATGACGTCGATCACCGGCTGACCGAATGGGTCAACTCGACCGGCTTCGCCGTCAAGAAGGCGGTGATCGAATTTCGCGGGACCTGCGCGAAATGTTTGGCGCAAGCGGCCTGAGGGGCCTCGCTAGGGGAATTGTATACTTGACAAGTACGACGGCTATTTGGCGGCAGCCTGCTTGACGATTTTTTCGTCCACTGGAATGTCGAAGATGGATGTCAGCTTGCCATACGGCTCGCAGTCGGTAGATGCATCCGCAATCGCTTTCATGGCCGCCATTTCCCATGCTGATGGCGCTCGATTCTCAGGAAAATTGGCGGCCGCCATTTTGATTAGTCCGTCAATGATCTGAAGGCGAAGCACGAAACGATAATTGGCTGGGGCATCAGACGGCATCTTCAAGCACCTTAGTACTTGTGCCGTCACATCATCGACAGGAGCCGCCGTGGCGGCACTCCCGAGCATCGCGCAAACTACAAGCGGGAATAAGCAACGCATCGAACCACCTCAGTTTGAAGAGCGCCTTTGGGCCTTTGCAGCCTTCTTAACGCGCGGCTCTGGCGGCGTCTTTGCCATTCGTTTCATGAGTTCGTCCGCAACCGAATTTTCTTCGTCCGCTTCGATCTCCCGCGCCTTGTCGATGAACAGCTTTGACTGCTCAGGGTCATCCTTGCTCAGGCGGCGTTTGGTTTCCGTCATTTTCTCACCTGCGGCCTTCATGAACTCAGCTTGTTCAAGCATATCCAACTGCGCCTTTTGAGGCGGGAGCGGCAATTCCGCCAAACCGACCACTTCAATCTTGGCGCGCTTTCCCAAGGTTGCGATATCGCCATCGTCCGAATAGATCGTGGTTGCACCATTGACTTTGGCGATAGCAACTATTTGACGATCATATTTTACCTTCGCCCATGTGGCGTCTGAATTCCCCTTTTTCTTGCCATTTCCGAGCGCTTCACGAGACATCGCGGCGACCTCGATAGCGGCTCGCGTGTCGAATGGCTCAAGACTGAAAACCGAATATCGCTGCAAATATTCGATGATTTGCTGGGTGGCCGCCGCACCAGCTCTCACCAATGCCTCGCCTAGTGCTGGCGTAGGTATAATGATCTTGGTCCTTGCCTTGTCTAGAACCTGTATCAGATACTCAATCCGCTCTTTGGGATGATCAATCGGGACTCCGTTCGGACCGCTCGGAACTGGTGTTCCGGGACGGAGCATCAGCAACAACATGGTGGCGTCAATGACCACCATTCCGCTGGCCTCCGGGTCCGTGGCGCAGCTTTCCAAGGTCACTGTACGCGTCGTCACCCCACTCTGTCGGAATCTCTCTGAGTGCGGTGAGAGCATCGGTCAAAGACGTATCCTGCAATGCTTCAAAACTTTCGATTTTGAAATATTGGAGGCTCCAAACACCTACAGAATCGCGGCTCCAGCGACCGCGCCCGAACAATCGCACAGGCTCAAAAAGCTTGGCTCCAAGCTGTTTCGCGATTGTTCTATTGGTCTCGCAACCGCTGATTTGCTGCCCTTCGGATTGAATCGTTATGTGAATTGTATCGTCTTTCCCCCGTATACCGGTCACGATGCCATCGACGGACCCCTGTTGCCGAATGGAAGCAAACTTCTCCTCTATGCTCTCCCTTCCGGGGAAGCGCACTACGATACCGCGAGGAGCAGTATCCCGCAAAACACCGATTGCATTGTCATCCCGGAGAAATCTGTTCAGCGTATTGAAGGCGCGCATCGGTTCACCTGGTGCCTTACCGGCGCGCACGGATGCCACGCGATCACGGACCTTTGGAGCCGCCTCACGGTCAATTTTCGCATTCAGGACGGTGCTTCCCTTGGTCACGCCGTTGAAGTGAACGGCGTTCTGTTCGCCCAGCAACAGAGCCAATTCAGCCATGTACTGAGCTAGCCGTGCCATTGGCATGGTTGCAGGGCTATAGGCGTCGATCTTGAACTGGAACGCGGTGCCTTCACCGCTTACAGCGCTCTTGGGTTTGCTTGGCATAGCCATTGGCAACTCTAGTTGGCGTGGCCGGAGATCGACGCCGGAAACGAGTCCTTGTACATTAGACGCTTTCCAACGATACCACGAACAAGAGCGTCCGCGCGAGATTCATCGCCTATGCCAAGCGCCATACGGTAATTGTACCGGAAGTCGAATTCGGCAAGGTAGCGCTTCAGGTGTTGCTGGCTGACATAGTGATAGGTGCCGATAATACCGCGCTTAAGGATGCTGAAGTATCCCTCAATCGTGTTCGTATGCGCACCGCCGCGAACGTACTCGCCAGCGCCATGATTGACGGACTCATGGCGATCATACTCGCTGCCGATTTTCTTGGTGGCGCCGCCCTCATCGGTCATGACGAACGTAGGGCCGTCGACCTGCGCTTGACGGATAGGGCGTAGCGTCTTTGCCGTGACCTGTGGGACGTGGTGGGAGCGAACGAAGCCGCCACGCTCTACCAAGGAGAAAACGGCCTCTTTGCCAGCCCCGCCAGTGCCAAGGTGCTTGCGCTTGCTCGGATGCTTGTTCTTCTCAAGACCACCCACAAACGTCTCGTCGATTTCGACGGTTTTGCCTTCGCCGCCCATGACGAAATGACCTTCGCGCATGGCTTCGCGCAGGCGATGTTCCATGAACCAAGCCGTCTTGTAAGTGACCTTCAACGTGCGGTGCAACTGGTGAGCGCTGATGCCCTTTTTGCTGGACGCCATGAGATGCGCAGCCTGAAACCAAAGATGCAGCTTGATATGGCTGCGCTCGAACACAGTGCCGACTGTGACAGTGAATTCGCGCTTGCAAGGTCCGCAGCGGCGCAAGCCAGCGCGACCGCCCTTGACCGTGGTAATACGGTCAAAGCCGCCGCAACTCGGGCAGTGCACGCCATTCGGCCACACGATTTCCTCAAGCCGAGATATCGCTGCGACTTCGTTGTGGAAATGAGGTTGAGACAGAACGGACATGGCTAACCCCTTGACTCTTAACATAGAGTCCGCCGTCGTACTTGTCAAGTATACAATTCCCCTCGGTAGCGCGTCAGTGTGCCTCGTCCCAGTTGCTGGCGGCCCGCGCGTCGACATGCAGCGGCACCGACATCGAGACCGCCGGCATCGCCGCGTTTTCCATGACATGGCGCACGACGGGGATCGTCGCCTCGACTTCCGCCTCGACCGTTTCGAAGATCAGTTCGTCATGCACCTGCAGGAGCATGCGGGCCGACAGCTTGGCCTTGTCCAAGGCTTCCTCCATGCGGATCATGGCGCGGCGGATGATGTCGGCGGCGGTGCCTTGCAGGCGGGCGTTGATCGAGGCGCGCTCGTTGAACGCGCGCAGCGACGGGTTCGAGGACCTGATGTCGGGATAGTGGATGCGGCGGCCGAAGATCGTTTCGACGAAGCCGTGCTCGCGGGCATAGGCCTTGGTCTCCTCGATATAATCGCGGATGCCGGGAAAGCGCTCGAAGTATTTCTTGATGTAGGCGCTCGCCTCCTCGCGCGGGATCGACAGCTGGTTGGCGAGACCGAAGGCCGAGATGCCATAGATGATGCCGAAATTGATCGCCTTGGCACGGCGGCGCACTTCCGACGGCATACCCTCCACGGGCACGTTGAACATTTCAGACGCTGTGATGGCGTGGATGTCGGCGCCATCCGCAAAGGCCTGCCGCAATTGCGGGATTTCAGCGACATGGGCGAGCACGCGCAGTTCGATCTGGCTGTAGTCGGCTGACACCAGCCGGAGGCTCTTGTCGGTGATGAAGGCGGTCCGGATCTTGCGGCCTTCAGCCGTGCGCACCGGAATGTTCTGCAGGTTCGGGTCGGAAGACGACAGACGGCCCGTCGTCGTCGCGGCGAGCGCGTAGGAGGTGTGGACGCGTTTCGTGTCGGGATTGACGAAGCCGGGCAGGGCGTCGGTGTAGGTCGATTTCAGCTTGGTCAGCTGGCGCCAATCGACGATCTTACGCGGCAGTTCGTGCCCTTCCGCGGCAAGGTCTTCGAGCAGCTGCGCCGAGGTCGACCACTGGCCGGTCTTGGTCTTGGAGCCGCCGGGCAGGCCCATGCGGCCGAACAATATGTCGCCGAGCTGCTTGGGCGAGCCGATGTTGATGCGCTCGCCGATGAGCAGGTAAATTTCTTCTTCGAGCCGGGCCGCACCTTGCGCCAGTTCCCCCGACAGCCGCGACAGGATCTGCCGATCGACCGAAATGCCGCGCTGTTCCATGCGCGCCAGCACCGGCACCAGTGGCCGCTCCAGGCGTTCATAGACCGAGACCAGGCCCTTGGCGGCAAGCCGGGGCTTCAGCACCCGCCACAGCCGCAACGTCACGTCGGCATCCTCGGCGGCGTGAGCGGTCGCCCTGTCGATATCGACCTGGTCAAAACCGACAGAGTTCTTGCCGGAACCGGTCACGTCCTTGAGTTGAAGGGGTTTATGGCCAAGCCACTTGTCGGCAAGGGCATCCATGCCGTGGCCATGCGGCGTGCCGGCGTCGAGCACGTAGGAGATCAGCATGGTGTCGTCGAACGGCGCGACATCGATGCCATAGCGGCTCAGGATGACCAGATCGTATTTCAGGTTCTGCGCGATCTTCAGGACCGACCTGTCCTCGAACAGGGGTTTGAGGACCGCCAGAGCCTCGCGAAGCGGAATCTGGTTTTCGAGCGTGCCGCCGCCAAGCAGGTCGCCATTGCCGCTCTTATGGGCGAAGGGAATATAGCCGGCGCGGCCAGGCGCTGTGGCCATGGCCAAGCCGATCAGTTCGGCCTGCATCGGATCGGCCGAGGTGGCCCTGACGTCGAAGGCAGCGATACCGGCCTCCCGCGCCTCCGCGACCCAGGCTTTCAGCGTCGCGATATCGCGGATGCACTGATAGGCGGAGGTATCGATCTTGGCGGTCGACGCTCTCTCCAGCCGCAATGCGGCCAGGAGGGAAGGGGTGTCACCTTGTTTTGGCGTCTCCGTCGTCTCGATTTCAGCAGCCTGGCCAGGCTCGGAGCCCGTCCCGTTCCGGGCAACGGGCGGTGTTCCGGCGCCGACATCGGGGCCATGGGCGTTATCGGCGCGTTCGACGGGCACCGCGACAGCCTTGACGTCGCCGGCCTCGGTGCCGGTCGCTTCCGCCACACGGCGCGTCAGCGAGGTGAATTCCATGGTCTTGAGGAAGCCGATCAGCTTTGGTCCGTCGGGGGCATGCAGGACGAAATCGTCCAATCCTTCTGCCACCGGCACATCGTTCTTCAGCGTCACCAGCTGGCGCGAGATGCGCGCCTTGTCGGCGTTGGCGATGATCGATTCCCGCCTTTTTTCCTGCTTGATCTCGCCGGCGCGGGCGAGCAATCCGTCGAGGTCGCCGAACTGCTCGAGCAGTTGCGCCGCGGTCTTTGGCCCGATGCCGGGCACGCCAGGCACATTGTCGACTGAGTCGCCCGTCAGCGCCTGCAGGTCGATCATCTTTTCCGGCGGCACGCCCCATTTCTCGACGACTTCGGGGATGCCGATCTGCCGGTCCTTCATCGGGTCGTACATGCCGACCGTTTCGCCAACCAGCTGCATCAGGTCCTTGTCGGAGGAGATGATGGTGGTGTCGCCGCCGGCCTCGCAGGCCAGCCGGCAATAGGTGGCGATGAGATCGTCGGCCTCGAAGCCTTCCATCTCGACGCAGGGCAGGTTGAACGCCCTGGTAGCCTGGCGGATCAGGCCGAACTGCGGGATCAGATCCTCGGGCGGAGCCGAACGGTTGGCCTTGTATTCGGGATAAAGGTCGTTGCGGAAGGTTTTCGAGGAATAGTCGAAGATGACGGCGAAATGCGTCGGCACAATGCCCACATCGGTGTTGCGGGCGTCCTGCATCAGCTTCCACAGCATGTTGCAGAAGCCGGAAACGGCACCGACCGGCAGGCCGTCCGACTTGCGGGTCAGCGGCGGCAGCGCGTGATAGGCGCGGAAGATGTAGCCCGAGCCGTCGATGAGAAAGAGATGATCGCCTTTTTTCATGCGGGCAGGGATAGCGCGGCGCGATGGCTTGGTCCATGCCAAAGACAGCGCCAGATACAACACCCTGACAGATCGCGACCTGACCGATCGGAGGCATACAGGCCCGCTCACGGGCACGTTACAAAAGTGTAACGTTGACGCCCTTGAATCGCCACGTTCACAGACCCAAATACACGTCATCGGCAGTTTTCGCCGAAGTCCGGAGCAAGGCCCGTCCCCCGCCTATACCGGACAATTGCGGCAGCCTATCCCCCCTCTCCGGGCTGCCGCATCGTTTCGAGTAAAAGGCCGCCGTGGTTCCCCCTCCACCACGGCGGCATTTTTTTGCCCGCGGCGGCCATCCGGGTCGTGGTCCAATCGTCCCGGGCTTTTCGTTTCGCCGCTCTGCCTTTACGGTTCCGACACTGAACCGAAAGGCTATTGCAAATGTCCGCAGTCTCCCCCGTCCTCGACCGTCTCGACAAGAATCTCGACCAGAGCCTGGAACGGCTCTTCGGCCTGCTCGGGATCAAGTCGATCTCCACCGATCCAGCCTACGCCGCCGACTGCCGCAAGGCGGCGGAATGGCTGGTGGCGGAACTCAAACTGATCGGCTTCGACGCCAGTGTGCGCGACACGCCCGGCCACCCCATGGTGGTTGCGCATCATGATGGGCCGGCTGGCGCGCCGCATGTGCTGTTCTACGGCCACTACGACGTGCAGCCGGTCGACCCGATCGAATTGTGGGAAAACGATCCCTTCGCCCCCGCGATCAAGGAGGTGGGACCTGGTCACAAGATCATCACCGGGCGCGGCTCGGCCGACGACAAGGGCCAGCTGATGACCTTCGTCGAGGCATGCCGTGCCTGGAAACAGGTGCACGGCAGCCTGCCGTGCCGGGTCACCATCCTGTTCGAAGGCGAGGAGGAATCCGGCTCGCCCTCGCTGAAGCCGTTCCTCGAGGCCAATGCCGAGGAGCTCAAGGCCGACTTCGCGCTGGTCTGCGATACCAGCATGTGGGACCGCGACACGCCGTCGATCTGCGTCGGGCTACGCGGTCTGGTCGGCGAGGAGATCACGGTGAAGGCCGCCGACCGCGACCTGCATTCGGGCCTGTATGGCGGGGCTGCCGCCAACCCGATCCGCATCTTGGCCAAGGTACTGGCCGACATCCACGACAAGGACGGCCATATCACCATCCCGGGCTTCTATGACGGCGTCGAGGAAACCCCCTCGCAGGTGCTGAAATCATGGGAGACGCTGGGCGAGACGGCCGAGACCTTCCTTGGGCCTGTCGGCTTGTCCATCCCATCGGGCGAAAAAGGCCGCTCGGTGCTGGAACTGACCTGGGCGCGACCCACCGCCGAATTCAACGGCATCATCGGCGGCTATACCGGCAAGGGTTTCAAGACCGTCATCGCGGCGGAAGCCTCGGCAAAGATCTCGTTCCGCCTTGTCCACAAGCAGGATCCGGCCAAGATCCGCGCGGCCTTCCAGAAATTCGTCAAGGAACGCATCCCGGCCGATTGTTCGGTCGAATTCCATGCCCATGGCGGCTCACCGGCAATCCAGCTCTCTTACGACTCGCCCTTCCTGGCCAACGCCAAGACGGCGCTTTCCGACGAATGGCCAAAGCCCGCGGTGACGACCGGCAGCGGCGGCTCCATTCCGGTGGTGGGCGACTTTCAGACCTATCTCGGCATGGAATCGCTGCTGGTCGGGTTCGGCCTCGATGACGACCGCATCCACTCGCCCAACGAGAAATACGAGCTCAGCTCCTTCCACAAGGGCCAGCGCTCCTGGGCGCGCATTCTGGATGCGCTGACACGCTGAGCGCGGAAAACACGTTTTCTTGTTGATTTTTCACTGGATCGCGGCGAGGACGGGTAACGCCGCGACCCGGAGAAAACGATGAGCGATATCCGCTTCCATAAAAACGATCTGCCCGACCTTTCGCATTACGATGTCGCGGCGGTGGCGATCGATACGGAGACGCTTGGCCTCAACCCGCACCGAGACCGGCTCTGCGTGGTGCAGATCTCGCCTGGCGACGGCAGCGCCGATGTCATCCAGATCGCGCCGGGCCAGAAGGAAGCACCAAACCTGGTCAAGCTGCTGGCAAACGACAGGGTGACCAAGCTGTTCCACTACGGTCGCTTCGACCTCGCCGTGCTCTACCACGCGTTTGGCGTGATGGCCGAGCCGGTGTTCTGCACCAAGATCGCCTCGCGGCTGACGCGCACCTACACCGACCGGCACGGGCTGAAGGACATCTGTTTCGAGCTTCTCGGCGTCGGTCTGTCCAAGGCGCAGCAATCGTCGGATTGGGCGGCCGAAACGCTGTCGCCCGAACAGCTCGAATACGCCGCCTCCGATGTGCTCTATCTGCATCGTTTGCGCGATGCGCTGGCGGGACGGCTGGCGCGCGAGGGCCGGACGAAGGAGGCGGACGCCTGTTTCCGTTTCCTGCCGACGCGGGCCAAGCTTGACCTGATGGGCTGGGGCGAAGAGGATATCTTCGCTCACAGTTGAGAAAAGGGATGAGATGGCGGACAGAAAGCCGATATCGAGCGCGCCGACCGATGGCTCCAAGGTCACCGTCACCTGGAAGGACAGCGACGGAGTCCTCAATGAATCCTTAGCGCAATACCGCGACGGCGGCTGGTGGGTCTACACCGACAGCCATACGCAGAAGAAGGTCGAGCCGACCAGCTGGCGGCCCGCTGCCAGCGACGACGACGACCAGTGAGCGCCGCTGGCGAGGCCGGCTGCTTTCGACTAGCCTGAAGCCGTTGATATCGGGGCCGATTCGGAGCCTTCCGCTCCGCACCCGCCCTCTTGCACGGAGGAACCCGCCATGGGCGTCGAAAGCCTTCTCGTCTTCATCCTCATCGGTGCCATCGCCGGCTGGCTCGCCGGTCTCATCGTTTCGGGTTTCGGCTTCGGCCTGATCGGCAACATCATCGTCGGCATTATCGGCGCGTTCATCGCCGGCTGGCTGTTTCCGCGCATCGGCTTCTCGATCGGTGGTGGCATCATCGCCTCCATAATCCACGCCACGATCGGCGCCATCATCCTTTTGGTTCTGGTCAGGGTGCTGAAACGAGCCTGAGGTTCGGCACGACAAAAGGCGCGCCATGAAGCAGAATACGCTCTATCTCATCATTGGCGCGCTCATCGTCGTGGTCGTCGCGCTGGGCGCCTACGTCTACCGCGAGCAGGCCAGGCCGAAAGGCGTCGAACTCAAGATCGACGACAAGGGCATTTCAATCCAGCAGAACTGAACCCGCCGGGATCCAGGAGCGTGACATGGGGGCTTCCGACGCGTGGCAGAGCGGAGAGCGGCCCAGGATTACCGTGGCGGAATGGGAGAGGCTGAACCGGCCGCCACGACGCGAGGCGTTGCTGCGCTATTACTGGCGGACTTTTCGCTTCCTGAGGACATCCGCGCCGGTTAGCGAATTGCAGGGACGACAGCAATCGTTCCGTGACGCGGTCGTCGCCAGCGTTGCCTTCAACCGGCCTGATGTGATCGCATGGCAGATCCACCTCGTGCGCCGACACCTGGCCGAGCACGAGAGCTATATCGTCTTCGACAACAGCAAGAAGGAGGAGGCGAGGGAAGCCATCCGCGACCTCTGCCTGCGCCAGCACGTCCCCTATGTAGCGTTGCCGAGGAACAGGCTGACGGTCAGCAGATCGCACGGCCAGGCGCTCAACTGGATCGTGCGCAATTTCATGACCGGCTTGGCCCCGAAGGTCTTCGGCTTCATCGACCATGACATCTTTCCGACGGAATCTTTTTCAATCCGCGACCGGCTGAAGGGCAAGAGCGTTTACGGCAGTGTCCGGCGCGACACTCCGACGCCGGGCGGCTGGTTCTTGTGGCCCGCCTTCTGTTTTTTCGACGGAAGCCTGTTGCGGCAGCGGCTGGATTTCGCGCCGAGCTACAAATTCCGTATGGACTCGGGTGGCGGCAACTGGCCGCTGCTCTACCGCACGATCGACCAGGCGCTGGTCAGATTTACCGAGAACAAGTTGCTGCGCTGCGGCGAGGGCGATGACGAGCACGAGGATTTCTTCATGTCGGTCGACGGCTGGCTGCATGTAACCAATGCCTCGAACTGGCGAAGGCAGCCGGTTGACAGGCGCGAACAACTTGTCGCCTTGTTGCGGCAAGCTGCGGGTCCTGACCAGCTGGATGTGAAGTTCGAGCCGATCTAGAAGGATCGGGGTCCGTTGACCGCTCTAACAATGTCGTTGCGGTCACCTGCGAGGAGCAGGCGCTGGCGGCGTCGATTGTCGGAACGGCAAGCTCGGGGATCGAGCCAGGCTTGGCGCGCTTTTAAGCGCAGGCCGGGCGCCGGCCGTTTCCCGGTGGCGAACCGACGGTGTCGGAGACAAGAGGATTAACAAATCCCTAACGGAATTCAGAGGTTTGGCCGAAGGCCTGCTTAACCCGCCCTTAAATCGCCGCATCTACTCTTCAACCCGAGCGCCATTGGCACCGGGGACATCAAGCGCAGCGCATGGCGAACCGCAGAGACAGTCGCATCGAGCCCAGCTTCGAGGGACCGCCGCGAGCGAGATCCCAGACGGGTCTTTCGGTGAGCGAGGAGGACCGCGTCGTGCCGAGCAACCGCAAAGCCTCCGCCAAACGCAAATCATCGAAGGCGAAATCGCCGCGGGGGAGGCGCGGCGGAGGCGGGCGCGGGCTGTTCGGCGTGCTCGGCCGGCTGTTCTACTGGTGCTTCGTGCTCGCCATCTGGGGCGGCATCGCGGTGGCCGGCGTCGTCGTCTACTATGGCGCCAAGATGCCGGCGGCCACGACCTGGTCGATTCCCGATCGTGCGCCCAACATCAAGATCGTCTCGGCCGATGGGCAATTGCTGGCCAATCGCGGCATGAGCGGCGGCGAGGCGGTCGGCCTGCACGAAATGTCCCCTTATATCCCCGAGGCAGTCATCGCCATCGAGGACCGCCGTTTCTATTCGCATTTCGGTGTCGATCCGATCGGCCTGTCGCGCGCCATGGTCACCAACCTCATCGGCGGGCATTTCTCGCAAGGCGGTTCGACGCTGACGCAGCAATTGGCCAAGAACCTGTTCCTGACGCCGGACCGTACACTGGAGCGTAAAGTGCAGGAGGTGCTGCTGGCCCTATGGCTCGAGCACAAGCACAGCAAGGACCAGATCCTCGAAATGTACCTCAACCGGGTCTATTTCGGCTCCGGCGCCTATGGCGTCGAGGCGGCCTCGCGCCGTTATTTCGGCAAGAGCGCACGCGACGTCACGCTGTCCGAAGCCGCCCTGCTTGCCGGCCTCTTGAAGGCGCCCTCGCGGCTGTCGCCGGCGCGCGATCCCAAGGCCGCCGAGGAGCGTTCGCAGCTGGTGCTCGGCGCCATGCGCGAGGAGGGCAAGATCAGCGAGAAAGAGTTGAAAACGGCGCTCAGCGCACCGGCGACGCGCTCGCCATCCTACTGGACGGGTTCGGAAAACTATGTCGCCGACACCATCATGGAAGAATTGCCCGACCTGATCGGCGACGTGCGCGGCGATATCGTCATCGATTCTACCGTGGACCTGAACCTGCAGAAACTTGCCGAAAAGTCGATACGCCGGCTGATCGACGACAGCGGCAAGAAACTCAACGTCACCCAGGGCGCGCTGGTATCGATCGACGATTCCGGCGCGGTACGCGCCATGGTCGGCGGCTACGACTATTCGACCAGCCAGTTCGACCGTGCCTCGGAGGCGCGCCGGCAGCCGGGCTCGGCGTTCAAGCCGTTTGTCTATATGGCGGCACTTGAGGCCGGCCGCACGCCTGACAGCATCCGCAACGATGCGCCGATCAAGATCGGCAACTGGACGCCGGACAATTACGGCGGCAAGTACTTTGGCAAGGTCACCTTGGCAACAGCGCTGGCAAAATCGCTGAACTCGGTTGCCGCGCAGTTGACCATGGAAGTCGGACCGAACGCGGTGGTGGAAGCCGCGCACCGCATGGGCATCCAGTCCGACCTGCAGGCCAACACCTCGATAGCGCTCGGCACCTCGGAAGTGACGCCACTGGAGCTGACTTCGGCCTATGTGCCCTTCGCCAATGGCGGCTACAAGCCGGACATCCATTTCATCCGCCGCGTGACGACGTCAGACGGCAAGGTGCTCTACGACAGCGCCGGCGGCAGCGCACCGCGCGTGATCAAGCCCGAGATCGTCGGCATGATGAATTCGATGATGACCGGCACGGTCGAGGTCGGCACCGCCAGGAAGGCGGCTTTCGCCTGGCCGTCGGCCGGCAAGACCGGCACCAGCCAGAATTCGCGCGACGCCTGGTTCGTCGGCTACACCGCCAATCTGACCACCGGCGTATGGTTCGGCAATGATGACGGCACGGCGATGAAGAAGGTCACCGGCGGCGCGCTGCCGGCGCAGGCCTGGCACGAATTCATGGTCGCCGCGCATGAGGGCGTGCCGGTGCGGCCGCTGCCCGGCACCTGGAAATCGACGCCGGCCGACACCATCGTCCCCGACGAGATTCCCTCTGCCAGCAACAACCAGCCGGCACCGGTTCCGTCGGCGTCCGTCGGCCAGCAGGCGCCAGCCGCGCAGGCCGCGGCACAGGCGACGCCAGGGCCGGTCCGTGCGGCGCGGCCTGCCCAGACCGTCGATGCCGATGGCTTCGATATGCCGGCGGATGACGGCACCACCGCTTCGGTCGGACATCCGGTGCCGCCAGGCAGCGTCGGCGGTCGGCTCAAGAAACGGCAGACGTCGATCCTGGATATCCTTGGCGGCGGCTGAGCAGCCGGCTGGCGGCGTCAATCCGCCTCTCGCCACCTCGGCGGCATTCGGCTACATGTCCAGCCCGGAGACCGCGACATGACCGAGACCGACACCAGAAAAACCATCGTGCTGACCGGCGCCAGCCGCGGTATCGGCCATGCCACTGTCAAACGCTTTTCGCGCGAGGGCTGGCGCGTCATCACCTGCTCACGCCAGGCCTTTGCCGAGGATTGCCCGTGGCCGGCCGGTCCCGAGGATCACATCAAGGTCGACCTCGCCGATCAGGAAGATGTCGGTATTGCGGTCTCGGAAATCCGCCATCGGCTGGAATCCCATGGTGGCCAGTTACACGCGCTGGTCAACAATGCAGGCATTTCGCCCAAGCTCAAGGACGGCAACAGCCGCATGAACTCGATCGACACGCCGATGCATGTCTGGCGCGACGTGTTCCAGGTCAATTTCTTCGCGCCGATCATGTTGGCGCGCGGCCTGTTCAAGGAATTGGCGGCGGCCAGGGGCTCGATCGTCAATGTGACGTCGATCGCCGGCACCCGCGTGCATCCCTTCGCCGGCACCGCCTATGCGACCTCGAAGGCCGCGCTCGGCTCGCTGACGCGCGAGATGGCGCATGATTTCGGCCCGCACGGCATCCGTGTCAACGCCATCGCGCCAGGCGAGATCGACACCGCGATCCTGTCGCCGGGCACGGAAAAAATCGTCGAGACCATCCCACTGCGGCGCCTGGGCACCACGGCTGAGGTCGCCGACATCATCTTCTTCCTGTGCTCGAGCCAAGCGTCCTACGTGACCGGCTCGGAAATCCACATCAATGGCGGCCAGCACGTGTGAACTGATCGAGCCAAGGCCCGCTCATCTGGCCAGGGTGACAACAGCCTTCGCAGTTCATTCGTGGCTTGATCAACGCGCCTGTGGGCAGCGCCGGCTCAGGCAGCGGACGGTTCAGCGACCCGCGGCTTTTGGCCAAGCACCTCTTCGACAATGCCGCGCGCGATCTCGCGTTCGCCCATGATCACCGTATCGGCGCCGAGCCCCTTGAGATGCTCGACCTCGGCGTCGGAATGGGCGCGGGCGACGACGTTGATGTTGGGATTGGCGGCGCGTGCCCGCAGCACGATCTGGCCAGCCTCGAACGCGTTGGGAATGGCAAGGATCAGCCGCGTGGCGCCTTTGGGATTGGCGGCGGCGAAGACTTCGGCGTTGGCGGCGTTGCCGGCAACGGTTTCGACGCCGTCCGTTTTCAGCCTCGCCAGCGTCTTGTCGGCATCCTCGATGACCAGGAAAGGCCGTGCTGCTTCTTTCAACGCGGCGCCGACGAGGCCGCCGACGCGGCCGTAGCCGATCAGGATGGCATGACCGGTGAGCGCCGTCCTTGGTGGCGGGCCGTCTTCCTTTTTGGATGCCATGGCGACCGAGGCGACATGGCCCGGTTCCGTCGCCGGGCCAACCGGCTTGGCGTCCGCCGGCGGCGCCGTCCTGGCGGCGCGGGCCTCGAGCCACGGCTTCATCCAGTCGATGACCAGGAACATCAGCGGGTTGAGCACGATCGACAGGATGGCGCCGGCCAGGATGAGGTCCCGTCCCTGTTCGGGCAGAAGTTTCAGCCCGACGCCGAGTTCGGCCAGAATGAAGGAGAATTCGCCGATCTGGGCGAGGCTGGCCGAAATCATCAAGGCCGTGGCCAGCGGATAGCCGAAGGCGACGACGATGACGAACGCCGCCAGCGACTTGCCGATGACGATGATGGCCAGCGTCGCCAGGATCGGCAGGCCGTTGCTGAACAGGCTGAGGGGGTCGAACAGCATGCCGACGGAGACGAAGAACAGCACCGAGAAAGCATCTCGCAGCGGCAGCGATTCTTCCGCGGCACGGTGGCTGAGCTCGGATTCGCTCATGATCATGCCGGCGAAGAAGGCGCCCAGCGCCAGCGAGACGCCGAACAGTTTTGCCGCGCCGAAGGCGACGCCGAGCGCTATTGCCAGCACCGAGAGGCGGAACAGTTCGCGCGACCCGGTATGGGCAACGTAGTGCAGGATCCAGGGAATGACCCTGCGGCCGACCACCAGCATGACGACGACGAAAGCGGCGACCTTCGCCAGCGTCATGCCGACGACACCCCAGATGCCGTAACTGGCCGGCAGCGCCAGCAGGCCGCTCGAATGGGCATCGGCCGGTTCCTGGCCGCCGAGTACGCCGGCAAGGGCCGGCAACAGCACCAGCGCCAGCACCATAGCCAGATCCTCCACGATAAGCCAGCCAACGGCGATGCGGCCGCGCTCGGTCTCGATCAAGCGGCGTTCCTGAAGCGCGCGCAGCAGCACCACGGTCGAGGCGACCGATAGCGCCAGGCCAAACACCACGCCCGCCCCCATCGACCAGCCGAGCATCCAGGACAGCCCGGCGCCGAGCGCCGTGGCAAAGCCGATCTGGACAATGGCTCCCGGCACGGCAATGGCGCGGACCGACAGAAGGTCCTTCAGCGAAAAATGCAGGCCGACGCCGAACATCAGGAGGATGACGCCGATTTCGGCCAATTCGTTGGCAAGGCCGGCGTCGGCGACAAAACCGGGTGTGTTCGGCCCAACCAGCACGCCGGCTACGAGATAGCCGACCAGCGGCGGAATGCGGAACCGATTGGCGAGAGCGCCGAAGACGAAAGCCAGCCCCAGACCGGCGACGATGGTGGCGACAAGGGGCGTGTCATGCGGCATTGTCTATGGAGCGCCTTTCAAGCCAGCGATGTCGGATATGCGCCGCCCTAAGCCGCCGCCTGTTTGCAATATGGTGGACGGGGTGTCGGCGATGCAACCCGCAAAGCCGCGAAATCGACGTCGAGACGGCAAAAATCTGACCGGCAGCTGAGTGACTGCCGGTCAGGTGCTTGGGTTCAGTGGCGACCGTGCTGCGACCCGATAGGCGCCTTCGCCGCGCGTGGTCAGGCTGCCTGCAGCAATGCCTCGATCTCGAAAATGGCGTGGTTGGTCATGGTCTTCGGGATTTCGGCCGTCACCTTGTCGCCAACCTCCTTATGCAGCTTCTTGCGCATCGCGCCGAGCACCATGGGCGGGGCGACAAGCACAAGACTGTCGAATGCACCCTCATGTGCAAGCTTGTAGAGGCGGGCGGCAATCTCCTCGGCGAAGCGTTCCTTGCCGATGCGATGCCAGTCGGTCTCCTCGACCGCGCTGCGATGCACGGATGGGCCGTCATTGTATCGACCGGGGCTGTCGCTTCCCTGTTCGCGTGTGGGCGGGTTCTCCTGTTCCATCACCTGCACGACTTCAAGGTTGGGAAACTTGGTGTCGCCGGTGTTCTTGAGCAGGAGCGCCTTTTCGCCGTCGGCCACCAAAACCCAAATGCCATGCTTCAGTTTGATCGTGTTCATAGGGACGCTCCTTGTTGAGTGGTGGCTATACCGGGAACGCATTTTGACCCGTCAACGTTCCACCCGAACGGAGGACCGAGTGGCCGTGCAGGCAGGCGCTGAAGACGAAATCACCACCGCACGACTTTAATCTACTGAATTGGTAGAAATTAGAAAAAACTGTTTTGTGGGATAGGTAGCCGGCAGCTAAAAGTGCTTGAAATCAAGGCGCGTTTCAGCAGCCCGGGCGCTCCCGGTGCGTGGGCATGGAATATTTTTCTCCCGCCCTTCGCGGTTGCGGAAAAGCGATTGCCTGCCATCGCCGGATGCGCGAGTGCTTTGCTTCTGCTTTTTTACGCTTGGGCGTAAAACTGCGACCCTGTTCCCGGATCTGCTTTGTCATGTCGCAAGCCACCACCAAGCTCAACGCCTTCCCCGTCTTCATGCGGGTCGAGGGCGAAGCCGTGGCCATTGTCGGCGGCGGCGAGGAGGCTTTGGCCAAGGCGCGGCTGATCGCCCAGTCGAGCGCGGTCCTGCACATCATCGGTGGGGATGCCGAACCGGATCTGTTGGCCTTCATCGCCGAGACGGGCGCGAACCATATGCCCGGCGCGTATGATGCTTCGCAGCTTGAAGGCGCCGTGATGGTGTTTGCCGCCAGCGGCGACGAGGCGCTCGACCGTCGCGTCGCCGCCGACGCGCGCCGGCTGGGCATTCCCGTCAATGCCGTCGACCGGCCGGACCTCTGTGATTTCTTCACTCCGGCGCTGGTCAACCGCGCACCGGTCGCCGTGGCGATCGGTACCGAAGGCGCGGGCCCCGTGCTTGCCCAGATGCTGCGCAGCCGCATCGACCGCATGCTGTCGCCCTCGCTCGGGCCACTGGCAGCGCTTGCGGCGTCGTTCCGCAATGCCGCCGAGAGATTGCCCAGGGGCAATGTACGTCGCCGTTTCTGGAGCGACTTCTTCGGCGGAGCGCCAGCACGCGCCGTCGAGGCCGGCGAATTTTCACAGGCGCGCGAAGCCGCCACCGATCTGCTGTTGTCCGACGCGCCCATTCGCGGCCACATCGCCCTGGTGGGCGCCGGTCCCGGCGCCGAGGACCTCCTGACCCTGCGGGCGCATCGTCTGCTGGTGGAGGCCGATGTCATCGTCCATGACGCGCTGGTGCCGGAGGCGATCGTCGCCATGGGCCGCCGCGATGCCGAGCGCCTGCCGGTGGGAAAGCGCAAGGGCTGCCATACCAAGAGCCAGGCGGAAATCAATGCGCTGCTGGTGGATCTCGGCCGTCAGGGCAAGCGCGTCGTGCGGCTGAAATCGGGCGATCCGCTGGTGTTCGGCCGCGCCGGCGAGGAGATGGCCGCGCTTCGTGACGCCGGCATCGCCTATGAGGTGGTTCCAGGCGTCACAGCGGCCTTTGCCGCTGCCGCCGATTTCGAACTGCCGTTGACGCTGCGCGGCGTTTCCTCCTCGATGGTGTTCACCACCGGCCACGATCTCAAGGGCAATTCACTGCCGGATTGGGCCAAGCTCGCGATTTCCGGCGCTACCGTTGCCGTCTACATGGGCCGCTCGGTCGCGGCCGAAGTTGCCGGCCGGCTGATCGAGGCGGGCTTGTCGCCGGACACGGCGGTCGCCGTGGTCGAGAATGCCAGCCTGGCCAATCGCCGACGCTTCCACGGCACACTTGCCGACCTGCCGTCGCTGGAAGCGCGCGCCGATCTGTCGGGCCCGGTCATGACCATCATCGGCGACGCCGTCGCCGGCGCCAATTTCGAGCGGTCCGAGCCGCTCGCGGCACACAGGCACGAGAGCGTGCCCGTAGCAGCCGCCGAGGGAGTTCAGCCATGAAGATACTGACCGCCAATCGCCTCGGCGACGGCATTGCCGTGTGGTACGCCGATGGCGGCTGGGCCGAGACGGTGGACCATGCGGACCTTGCCCAGGACAAGGCGGCCGAGGATCGGCTGGAGGCGATCGGCGCCAAGGCCCATGCCGACAATGAAGTGGTCGACGTCAATCTGATCGACGCGGACATCGTCGATGGCGTTGTCGAGCCGGTGCGGCTGCGCGAGAAGATCCGCGCCGCCGGCCCGACCATCCGCAACGACCTCGGCAAGCAGGCCGAGCGGGCGGCATAGCCAGGACACCAGGTGAACGGGCGGACGCGCCCTGAAAGACGAAGCATGTACCGTTACGATGAGTTCGACCACGATTTTGTCCAGGCCCGCGTCGCCGAGTTCAGCGACCAGGTCGAGCGCCGGCTGTCCGGCGAGATCACCGAGGACCAGTTCCGGCCGCTCCGGCTGATGAACGGTGTCTATCTGCAGCTGCACGCCTACATGCTGCGCATCGCGGTGCCCTACGGCACGCTGAACGGCAAGCAGTTGCGCATGCTCGGCCACATCGCCCGCAAATACGATAAGGGCTACGGCCATTTCACCACGCGCCAGAACATCCAGTTCAACTGGCCGGCGCTGTCGGACGTTCCGGCGATTCTGGCGGACCTGGCCAGCGTGGAGATGCACGCCATCCAGACCAGCGGCAACTGCATCCGCAATGTCACCGCCGATCATTTTGCCGGGGCTGCCGCCGACGAGGTCGCCGATCCGCGTCCCTATGCGGAAATCCTGCGGCAGTGGTCTTCGGTGCATCCGGAATTCTCGTTCCTGCCGCGCAAGTTCAAGATCGCGGTGACGGGAGCCGAGCGCGATCGCGCCGCCATCCAGACACACGACATCGGCCTGCACCTGAAGAAGAACGCCGCCGGCGAACTCGGCTTCGCCGTCTATGTCGGTGGTGGCCAGGGCCGCACGCCGATGGTGGCGAGGAAGATCCGCGACTTCTTGCCCGAAGCCGACCTTCTCTCCTACTGCACGGCGATCCTGCGCGTTTACAATCTCTATGGCCGCCGCGACAACAAGTACAAGGCGCGCATCAAGATCCTGGTCCACGAGACCGGCGCCGAGGAAATCACCCGGCAGGTCGAGGCCGAGTGGCAGGAATTGAAGGACGCGGAGCTGAAGCTGCCCGAGGCGGACATCCGCGCGATCGAGGCCTATTTCGCACCGCCGGCGCTGACCGGGCGGCCGGACGGCGACGCTGCCGTCAAGGTGGCGCGGCTGGATTCCAAGGGCTTCTCGGACTGGCTCGACCAGAACGTGGTGACGCACCGCCACCCCGACTACGCGGCGGTGACGATCTCGCTCAAGGGTATCGGCGAGGTGCCGGGCGATGCGACCGACAGCCAGATGGAAGCGGTCGCCGACATTGCCGAGAAATATGCCTTCGACGAGCTTCGCGTCAGCCACGAGCAGAACCTGATCCTGCCGCATGTGGCGCGTGCCGACCTCAAGGCGGTCTATGACGCGCTGGTCGACATCGGGCTGGCGACGGCTAATTCCAACCTGATCTCGGACATCATCTCGTGCCCGGGCCTCGATTATTGCGCGCTGGCGACGGCACGCTCGATCCCGATCGCACAGGAAATCTCGCGCCGCTTCGCCTCGCTGGAGCGGCAGCGCGAGATCGGCGAATTGAAGCTGAAGATCTCCGGCTGCATCAATGCCTGCGGCCACCACCATGTCGGCCATATCGGCATCCTCGGTGTCGAGAAGAAGGGCTCCGAACTCTACCAGGTGACATTGGGCGGTTCGGCCGACGAGAACACTTCGGTCGGCGAGATCATCGGCCGTGGCTTCTCTTCGGAAGAAATCACCGACGCCATCGAGCAGATCGTCGACACCTATCTCGGCCTTCGGCTCAACCCGCAGGAAAAATTCATCGACGCCTACCGCCGTGTCGGTCCCGCGCCGTTCAAGGAGGCGCTCTATGCTGGCGAAGCCAAGGCCGCTTGACCATATTGCCGATGTCGATGACGGCATCGCCGCCAAAGCGGCGGGGTTTGACGCGCTCTACGGTCATCTCAGCCCGATCGAGATCATCGAACGATCGGCCAACGATCTGTTTCACGACGAGATCGCCGCCGTGTCTTCGTTCGGCGCGGATTCGGCAGTGCTGCTGCATATGATCGCCAAGATCGACCGCACGCTGCCGGTCATCTTCCTCGATACCGGCAAGCATTTCGAGGAGACGCTCGGCTATCGCGACGCGCTGGTCGCCGATTTCGGATTGACCAACATCCGGGTGATCAAGCCGGACGAAGCGGCGCTCGAACGGATCGACCCGACCGGCAATCTGCACCAGAACAACACCGATGCCTGCTGCGACGTGCGCAAGGTCGAGCCGCTGGCACGTGGCGTCGCACCCTTTCGCGCCTGGTTCACGGGCCGCAAACGCTTCCAGGCCTCGACACGGGCCGCACTTCCGGTGTTCGAGGCGGTCGGCCCTCGCATTCGCATCAATCCGCTGGCGCACTGGACGACGTCGGACCAGGCCGACTACATGCGCGCGCATGCGCTGCGCGAAAACCCACTGGTCGCCTATGGTTATCTGTCGATTGGCTGCTTTCCCTGCACGCAGCCGGTGCAGCCGGGTGAGGATGCGCGCAGCGGCCGCTGGGCCGGCCACGCCAAGACCGAGTGCGGCATTCACCTGTCGGGACTGGAAGTGTCGCTGACCGACGCATCACTATAAGGTATGTTGCCATTCAGGTGAGGCCGGGCTGCAAACGGCGGCTTCCTGCGCTTCCGGTGCTCACGGACTGCAAGTGCGTTCCGCTCCGGTTCTCGCAAGCCGCCGTTTTCGACACAGCCTGACCTGAATTTCAACACACGCTCGAGCTCTTCGAATTTTAGGAATTTTAATGACTGGACCGACGACACCGGAGACCCGGCTCTGGACCCCGGAGGGTTTTCGCGAGGACGAGTGGAGCCATGCCGAGAGCGCCGACGCGCTTTCCGGCAATGGCCGATTCATCCTGCCGCTGCAGGCGTTCCTCGATCTCGACCCGGAGGTGCGCCGCTCGGCGAAGGAGCGGCTCGGCGTCGTGCTGCAGCCCGGCGACCAGCTCGAGAAGATCGCCGACCTGCTCGACCAGCTATCGCTGGTGGCGCTGGCCTTCCCGGCTTTCGGCGACGGCCGCTCCTTCTCCAAGGGCGAACTGCTGCGCAGCCGTTATCATTTCACGGGCGCGCTGCGTGCCACCGGGCAGGTCTTGGTCGACCCGTTGCCGCACATGCTGCGGCTTGGCTTCGATGAATTCGAGATCTCGAATCCAGTGCTCTTGAAGCGTCTGGAAGAAGGCCGCACCGGCGGGTTGGGGCTTTATTACCAGCCGGCCGCCATAACGGAGACCAAGGGTCCGAAATATTCCTGGCGGCGCCTTCGCAACAGCTGACGCTTTTTCCAGCAAGGTCGAAGGCCTCTACTCCAAAAAACTGGTCGTACCAATTGTGCGATTTGCGCTTTTCCTTCCGGCATCTTGCCCTTAGGATACCGCTGTTATTTCGCGACCCGAAATAAATGGCCACAAAGGGAGGAACCGGGAATGGCTGGCAAGAAGATATTGATGCTCGTTGGCGAGTTCAGCGAGGAATACGAGATTTTCGTCTTTGAACAGGCCATGCATGCCGTTGGCCATACAGTGCATGTCGTTTGCCCGGACAAGAAGGCGGGCGATGTGCTGAAGACATCGCTGCACGATTTCGAGGGCCACCAGACCTACACCGAGAAGCCCGGACACGATTACATTCTCGACAAGACGTTTTCCGAGGTGGATCCGGCCCAGTACGATGCCGTCTACGCGGCAGGCGGGCGTGGTCCCGAATACATCCGTATCGACAAGCGCGTGCAGGCGCTGGTGCGGCACTTCCACGAGACAGGCAAGCCGATCTTCACCATCTGCCATGGCGTGCAGATCCTGATCGCGGTCGACGGCGTGGTGCGGGGCAGGGAAGTGGCGGCGCTTCACTATTGCGAGCCGGAAGTCACGCTGGCCGGCGGCATCTATATCGACGTCGCGCCGAACGGGGCCCATGTCGACGGCAATCTCGTTTCGGCCAAGGGCTGGCCGGGCCTGTCCAATTTCATCCGCGAATGCCTGAAGGTGCTGGGCACGGAGATCCGCCATGGCCAGATCCTGATGCGCGATGAGCGGCAAGCGGCCTGAGAAAGTTTGGGAACTACCGCCGCGCTGGCGCGGCGGTATGCTCTACGCCGCCATCCGCGCTTCGCGGAATGACACCAGTTTGTGGCGGCTTTCGTCCCACAAGGCCAGTTTGACGCAGCGCAGGCTCTCGAGCAACGTGACGCGGCCGATGCCGCGCAGCTCGGGATAATCCCGCAGCACTTCCTGCAGCCGGTAGCCGGGCACCTTGGCGGAGAGGTGGTGGACGTGGTGAACGCCGATATTGCCGGTGAACCAGTTCAGCACCGGCGGGAGGTCGTAATAGGACGAGCCGTGCAGGGCGGCGCGCTGGAACTCCCATTCCTCATCCTTCGCCCATTCGGTCTCCTCGAACTGGTGCTGGACATAGAACAGCCAGATGCCGGCCGAACCGGCGAGAATGACGATCGGCAGATGGACGATCAGGAACGCACCGGGGCCGATGACCCAGATGAGGATGGCCGCGGCAAGCGCGATGCCAAGATTGGTGGTCATTGACGACACCCAGGGCGTCAGGCCGCCACGCATCATGCCGACGGGCAGCCTTTGCGAGAAGATGAACAGCCAGATCGGCCCCAGGCCGAACATCACCAGGGGATGACGGTAGAGGCGATAAGCCAGGCGACCCCGCCAGGACATCCGCCGGTATTCGGCGACGGTCAGCGTCCTGATGTCGCCCATGCCGCGTTCGTCGAGATTGCCGGCGCTGGCATGATGGGTGGCATGGGCACGCCGCCAGCAGTCGTAGGGGGTGAGCGTCAGGATGCCCAGCGCGCGGCCGATCCAGTCATCGGCAATGCGATTGGCAAAGAAGGAGCCATGGCCGCAATCGTGCTGGATCATGAAAATCCGCACCAGGAAGCCGGCCGCGGGCAGGATCAGCACCAGTCCCCACCAATGACCATAGGCATAGGCAGCGGAAGACAGAGCCCACAGCGTGGCGAAAGGAATGAGGGTGATGGCGAGTTCGAGTGTGCTACGCCGCCTGTCAGGCTTCTTGTAGCGCGCCAGGATCTTGAGCCAGGCGCGCTTGCTGTTGGCAGCTGCCTCGGGGGAAATCATGTTCATCAGGAAGCATAGGCAGGGTGCGCCGCCACCGCAAGCCAAGGATCACGCAAAGTTACTGTGCGTAATTGTCGCGTAAAGCCCGGGCGGTCCTACTGCCGTCGCCAGCCGGCGTCGCCATCCTCGACCCGGTCGAGATGCTCGAGCAATTGCTCAAACCGGTCCGGGATGTCAGGTTCGATGCGGAAGGCTGGCAAGGTGCGCAGAAAGCGCGTCACTGCCTCGGCGCCGAACTGGCGCCGAACCTCCGCAGCGAGCCTTTCGCCTTTTTCAAGCTTGTTGCGGGTCATCATTTCAAAAATCCTGCGTCGGCTCCGAAACTCCCCCAGCAGCGGAATGGTTCCCGCATCACCGCCTCGTGGCAAGCAAAGCCGGCAACTACGGTAAAATTTGAATTAAAATCGAAGCGTCCCCATCGTGCTTTCCTGGTCAGGCCGCAGGCCCTTGCGGTCTCTTTCCCCTTGATTTTTGGCCTGCGAACCTCGATATCGGGCACAAAATCCATACTATTCGAGATGACGGGAAACGGCGATGAGCGACCAGGCAAAAGACGAACGCACGCCCAATGAAGCCGAGGCGGCCGAGGCCAATGCCGAGCGCACGGAAGGCAGCACCGATGGCGACTACGAAGCGCTTGTACGGCTGCTGAAGGAAAATGAAGAACTGAAGGACCGCGCGCTGCGGGTCGCGGCCGAGATGGAAAACCTGCGCCGCCGCACCGCGCGCGACGTGCATGACGCGCGCACTTATGCGGTGGCGAATTTCGCCCGCGACATGCTGTCGGTGTCGGACAATCTGCGCCGCGCCCTGGATGCCATTCCGGCCGAGGCCAAGGCATCGGGGGATGCCGGCTTCAAGGCGCTGATCGAAGGCGTCGACCTGACCGAGCGCGCCATGCTGTCGGCGCTGGAGCGGCATGGGGTCAAGAAACTCGCTCCCGAGGGCGAGAAGTTCGATCCCAATTTCCACCAGGCAATGTTTGAAGTGCCCAATCCCGATGTTCCGGCCAACACCGTGGTCCAGGTCGTGCAGCCGGGCTATTCGATCGGCGAGCGGGTGCTGCGCCCGGCCATGGTCGGCGTCGCCAAGGGCGGTCCGAAAATCGCCGCCGACGCGCCGGTCGAGCCAGGGCCGGTCAATGAGCAGGCCGAGAAGGATGCGTGATTAGTGGGGTAGCGATAGAGAGTTGTGAGTAGCAAGGACCGGGCCGGGGAGGCGCCTGCTTCGCCAATTGCCATTCACTACTGACTACTTCACTACTCACTCCATGAACCCGATCGCTCTCCTCGACTATGCCGGCGTTGCCGTCTTCGCGGCGACGGGGGCGTTGGCGGCGTCGCGCAAACAGCTCGACATTATCGGCTTCCTGTTCCTGGCGAGCGTCACCGGCATCGGCGGCGGCACGCTTCGCGACGTCATCCTCAATCTGCCGGTTTTCTGGGTCGCCAACTCCAGCTACGTGCTGATTTGCGCGGCGGCCGCTGTGCTGGTTTTCTTTGCCGCGCACCGTATCGAATCCCGCTGGAAATGGCTGCTCTGGCTCGACGCCATCGGGCTGGCCGCTTTTTCGGTGATGGGTGCGGCCAAGGGACTGGCCATTACCGGTTCTCCGGTCGTCTCCGTCATCACCGGCGTGCTCACCGCCACGTCCGGCGGCATCCTGCGCGATCTGCTGGCCGGCGAACCCTCGGTGCTGCTGAGGCCGGAAATCTATGTTACGGCCGCTCTCACGGGCGCTGCCATCTTCACGGCTGGCGACGTCACAGGATTGCCGCCGATCGTTTCAGAGCTGGCCGGCTTCGCCGCGGCGTTCGCCGTGCGCGGCGGCGCGCTCCGTTTCGGCTGGACCTTTCCAGCCTACAAGAGCCGGCCCGGCCGGCGGCCGGAAGACATTCCGTGAGGAGAGGGAGTAGGGGAGTGGTCAGTAGTCGCCGAAGCGCGAATCGTGTCGTCTTGACTACTGACTACTGACTGCTGACTACTGCCTAATCGCTCACGCGGCGAAGCGCTGCGCTTCCCCGCCATAATAGTTGACGTAGCGGGCACCGATCTCCTTGACCGGCATCACGACGAAAATGTCCACCGTGGAGAATTCGCGGTCGATGACGCAACCATCGCCGATGCGAGCGCCGACCCGCAGATAGCCCTTGACCAGAGGCGGCATCGCCGCGATCGCCGCCTTGGTGTTCACCGCCTCGATCGGCATCAGATCCATGGAGCAATAGCGCCCCGACACAGCGCGCACGTCCCAGGCCGAGTTGGTGCGGCAGTGATGGGCAAGATAGGTGAGCGCCTCCGCATGCGCGGCCGGCACGGTGCCATGGAACGAGGCGCAGCCGGTCATCACCCCGATCTCGTAGTGATTGATGTACGCCCAGATGCCTTGCCATAGCGCTTCGATGGTGCGCTTCGAACGGTATTCCGGCAAGACACAGGAACGGCCGAGTTCAAGGAAGCGCTGGCTGGGATGGCGGGCGATGAGCTTGGTCAGCTCGAATTCGCCTTCGGAATAGAAGCCTCCGGCGGTTGCCGCGATTTCTTGCCGCAGCAACCGATAGGTGCCGACGATGCGGCGGTGCTCAGGGCCGGACAGCGTGGTGTCGAGGACGAGCAGATGGTCGCAGAGCGGGTCGAAGCGGTCGGCGTCGCGGCGGTCTTGCGCCTGGAACAGATCCTTCCTGGCGCCAAGCTCGTCATAGAATACACGGTAACGCACTTCCTGCGCGGCCGCGATCTCGGCCTCGTTGCGGGCGAGCCGCACTTCGAGATTGCCGATACGGCCGAGCGCCGCGCCCTTTATGACGGAATCGACATTACGTCCGGCGATCAAGGCGCTGCTGGCGTTCGGCCGAGTGTCACATTCCGGCATAACTGTATGCACGAGTGATTCTCCTTCGAGCCATCCCTCTTGGCACGGGGATACGGTGTAGGTGCAACAGGATTGTGACAGTACCGTGATACGGCGTCGCGGGCAATACTTCGTCGGCTGGCGAAAACGGTCAACCGGCTACGTTGCGTCACAAGACCCCAGGCGCGCCGCGTTCGCGGGCGCCGAAAATGGGCTGGTTTTTGGCGGCCTTGACCAGCCACGCACCCGGAAAAAGCTGGCTCAAGCGGCGACCTGGCCCTCGACGGCACTGACCAGCGCATCGGGGTCGAGCGGCTTGGTGACGAAGCCGCTGGCGCCGTGGGCGAGCACCGCATGGCGGGTCTTTTCCTGGCTGTCGGCCGACAGCACCATGATCGGCACCGGCGGCACGGAGGCCTCCTCTTCATGGCGGCGGATCGCGGCAATGGCGTCCAGTCCGTCCATGACGGGCATATGAAGATCCATCAGCACCACGTCGAAGCGGTGCTTGTGGCCGGCACCGGTGACCGCCTCGACGGCGGCCTTGCCGTTGCCGACCACCTTGACGCGATGCCCGGCCTTCAACAGCGTCGCGCGGGCCAGCATGGCATTGATGTCGTTGTCCTCGGCGATCAGCACGGACAGGCCCTGCTGGCGTTCGCCTGAGGCACGAAGCGCCGGTGCGCGGCGTTTTTCCGGCTGCGGCTGGGCCAGGACCGGTGCGTGGCTGCTCAAAAGGACACGCAAAAGTGTTCCTCCGCGCACTGGCCGGGCAAGGAAAGTCGCGTAGCCGCTGGCACGAAACTCGCCCAGCATGCCGCGGTCGGTGGGTGCGATCAGCGTGACGGCTTCGCAATCGGAAAACCCATGCTGGCGAAGCCGCTTGAGCAGCCTTCCGTCACTCTCTTCCATGGCCGCGTCGACCAGAAGCACGTCGCAGCCGTCGGCAAAGGATGCGGCCTGAGCCACGGTGGTGGCGATTCCGGCCGCTCCGCCATTGGAGCGGATGGTGCGGGCGATGGCGTCGGCCTCGACGGTGTTCTTGGAGACGATCACGGCGCGTCGCCCGGCAAGCGCGTTCAACCGGCCCTGCGGCGGCTCGGTGGCTGATGTGGCGGGAATCTCGAAGACGAATTCCGATCCCTGGCCAAGCCGGCTGGAAACCGAAATCGTGCCGCCCATGGCGGCCACCAGGCGCTTGGAGATGGCAAGTCCCAGTCCAGCACCGCCATGCGTGCGCGTCGAGGTGCCGTCGGCCTGCTCGAACTCCTCGAAGATGCGCTCCATGTCCTCGTCGCGCAGGCCGGGACCGGTATCGGCGATGGTGAAGCACATGCGGTCGCTGGTCTCGGTTCGGGCGCGCGCGACGCTGACCAGCACGCCCCCACTGTCGGTGAACTTGATGGCGTTGCCGATGAGGTTGAGCAGCACCTGCCTGACCCGGCCCGGATCGGCGGTGATCAATTGCGGCACATCCGGTTCGACATGGCAGCCGAGGCCGATATTCTTGGCGAAGGCGCGCGCGGCCATCAATTCGATGATGTTGTCGGCGATCTCGCGCACCGACATGGGCTGCGGTTCGGGATCGAAGCGTCCGGCCTCGATCTTGGAATAATCGAGCAAGTCCTCGATCAGGGCAAGCAAGGCGCTGGCCGAGGTCGAGATGGCGCCGACATAGGTCTGCTGCTCCGGCGAAAGGCTGGTGTCGGCGAGCAGCCTGGCCATGCCCATGATGCCGTTCATCGGCGTGCGGATCTCATGGCTGACGGTGGCGAGGAAGCGCGACTTGGCCTGGCTCGCGAATTCGGCCCGCTCGCGCGCGGTGATCATGGACGATTCAGCGCGCTTGCGTGCTGTGATGTCGCGGGCGATGGCGCGATGCGAGACGGCACCACTGTCCTTTTCGCGCACCGACAGCTCGATCCAGGAGAACCAGCGCGGGCCCGTCGGCGTGCGGATGGCAACGTCGGTGGAACTCAGGCATTCATGATCCGAGAAAGCCGCATCGGGAACGATACCGACCTCGATGCCGAGTTCGGCCAACGTCTTGCCGGCAAGATCGCGCGGATCGGTTTCGACGAGGTCGGCGAACACCTTGTTGGCGTAGACGATGTAGCCGTCGCGGTCGCGATGGATGACGAGATCGCCGAGCGCGTCGATAAGACCGCGAAAGCGCTCCTCGCTTTCCTGCATCTCCCACATGCGGTCGGCCAGCGTCTCGATCTCGGCGCGGTTACGGGCGGTGGTTTCGTCGAGCAGGACGGCAGTGCGGCGTACGCTGCGTCTGGCGCGCAGATGCATGGCCAGGCCAGCAAGGCCGGTTGCCAGCAAGGCAAGGCTGATGAAGACTGGCGCCCCCGTCAGGGATGAGAGACCGGCCAGCAGCATGACGGCAACGAAGGTCAGGATCGGCAGGCCTTCGCGCTTGGCCGGTTGCTGATCAGGGACAAGCGGCGGCGCGGCGATAAACCGCCGCGCCGATACCGGCGGTTGCACCGATGCCGCATCGATGTCGTCGCCGGCGTCGGCCTGTTGGCTGTCGGATTCCGCGATCATGCGAAATCCTTTGCCAGACAGAGATTATGGAAAATTGCGGGGGATCGTTCGAATTTTAGCGGATCGGGCGTTTTTGGCCCGGCGGCGACGGATTTGCCAGCCAATGTGGCAATTCCGCCCGGCGCCTGCCACCCCTGAACCGGGTCACATGTCGACGACGACGCGGCCGCGGATCTTGCCGTCGACGATGTCGTGTGCCGCACCGATGATGCCGTCGAAGCCGATGGTCGTGGACAGGCTGGCGAGCTTGTTCACATCGAGATCGGAGCCGATGCGCCGCCAGGCCTCGAGGCGCACGGCTTTCGGCGCCATCACCGAATCGATGCCGAGCAGGGAGACGCCGCGCAGGATGAAGGGGGCGACACTCGACGGAAGATCCATGCCGCCGGCCAGGCCGCAGGCCGCGACCGCGCCGCCATAGGAGGTCATCGACAGCACATTGGCCAGCGTGTGGCTGCCGACCGAATCGATGCCGCCGGCCCAGCGCTCCTTGGCCAACGGCTTGGCGGGCTGGTTGAGCTCGTCGCGCGATATCACCTCGGCGGCGCCGAGGTTGATCAGATAGGGGCTTTCGGCGTTGCGGCCGGTCGACGCGATGACATGGTAGCCGAGGCTGGACAGGATCGAGACCGCGACCGAACCGACGCCGCCCGCAGCACCCGTCACCACGACAGGTCCGCGCTCAGGCAGGATGCCGTGCCGCTCCAGCGCCATGACGCAGAGCATGGCCGTGTAGCCGGCGGTGCCGACCGCCATGGCATCATGCGCGCTCATGCCTTCCGGCAGGGGCACCAGCCAGTCGCCCTTGACGCGGGCGCGCCCGGCATAGGCGCCGAAATGGGTTTCGCCAACACCCCAGCCATTCAGGATGACCTTGTCGCCCTTGCGCCAGTCGGGATTCGAAGAGGAGATGACGGTACCGGCAAGGTCGATGCCCGGCACCAACGGCCATCGACGGATCACCGGCGCCTTGCCCGATATCGCCAGTCCATCCTTGTAGTTCACCGTCGTTGCCTCGACTGCGATGGTGACGTCGCCCTCCATCAGATCGGCCTCGGTGAGATCGGTCACGGCGACCGACTGCTTTTTCTCGGCATCGCGCGAAACGAGGATGGCTTTGAAGGTTTCGGTCATCTTTTTCTCCGCGAACTTGCTCGGCGTGACTGTGCGGCGATGGCCGCGCGGGGTCAATCCTTGGAAGGCTTGGCGTTCGGAGGCGCGGGTTCACGCCGCCAGCCGATGAGTTCGTCGAAGACGACCAGGGCCGCGCCCACCGAAATGAAGGCGTCGGCAAGGTTGAAGACGGCGAAGGACCAGACCGGCGTGTGGAACAGGATGTAATCGATGACGTGGCTATAGACGGCGCGGTCGATCAGATTGCCCAGCGCGCCGCCGATGATCAGGGCAAAGCCGGTGCGGGCGATGACATGGCCCGATGGCGTGCGCGTGGCGAGGTAAAGCACGAAAGCAACGACCAGCACCGCGATGACAACCAGGCCGATGTCGCCGAAGGAGGAGAACATCGAGAAGGCGATGCCGGTGTTGTAGGTGCGAAACAGCGCCAGGAAGGGCAGGAGGTCGAGCTTTTCCTGGAAGGGCAGTCCGGCTTCGACCAGTGTCTTTATCCACTGGTCGAGCGCGATGGCAACGATGACGAGCAGCGCGTAGGGAGACCATGATTTCACGATTGGGCAACCCTCATTGCTGGTCCGAAATTGGTTCGAGCTTCAGCGCGCCGCGCCGGATCTCGAACAGCATGATGCCGGTGGCGACCGCGAGATTGAGCGAATCGGCACGGCCCGCCTGCGGAATCCTGAGCAGCCTGTCGCAGCTTGCCGCCAGGCTTTCGGGCAGGCCCTGCTGCTCATTGCCCATCATCAGCAGCACCGGCCCGCGGGAAAAATCGACCGAGCGGTAGTCGACCGCGCCTTTCAGATGCGTGCCGGCAACCAGCCCTGAAAAGCCGCCGCGCCAGGCAAGGAATGCCTCCGTCGTTGCCTTGGCCACCGGTATGGCGAAGATCGACCCCATGGTGGCGCGCACCGTTTCCACTGAAAACGGATCGGTGGTGTCGCCGACCAGGATGACGCCCTTGGCGCCGACGGCATCGACGGTGCGGATGACGGTGCCGAGATTGCCGGGATCGCGCACCCGGTCGAGCGCCACCCAGACATCGCCATTGTCGGCACGGATGTCCTTCAGGGCCAGGAATTTCTGCGAGAAGACGCCGACCACCATTTGCGGATTGTCGCGGCGGGTGATGGCGACAAGCACCTTTTCCGATACTTCGAGCACGGTGCCGCCGGCGGCGACCGTGCGTGCCGCGACCTTTTCCACGGCCGCGTTGCCGCGTCCTGCCTTGGCGAAAACCAACGTCCTGATCTGCCAGCCCAAGTCGAGCGCATCGATGACCAGCTTCAGCCCCTCGGCCATGAAGGCGTTCTGCTGGTCGCGGAATTTCTTCAAGGCAAGTGCCTTGATGTCCTTGACCAGCGGATTGGCAAGGCTGGTGACTTCCTTCACCTGACCGGGCGCGCCGGCATGCCGTTCGTTCATGTCAGGCCACCCAGCGCGAAAACAGTGACGTCGAAAGCGCCCGGCCGGCGGACTTTTCACGGATGATCAGCTCACCCGATTCAACCTTGCCGCCCATGCCGGCGAACGTGTCGCGCACCAGAGCGTGGATGGCGAAGAAGGAGGCACGGATCGAATAGGCGGTCAGCACCACGGCAAGCGGTCTTGGGGTCAGGATCGAGCGACAGAGGTCCGTCAGATCGGGAAGATCTTCGAACAATTGCCAGACCTCGCCCTTGGGGCCGCGGCCATAGGCCGGCGGATCGAACAGGATGATGTCGTAGCGGCTGCCGCGCCGCTCCTCGCGCTCGGCGAACTTGACCGCGTCGTCGACGATCCAGCGGATCGGCTTGCCGCCAAGTCCGGATATCTCCTGGTTTTCGCGAGCCCAGCCGATCGCCTTCTTCGAGGCGTCGACATGGGTGACCTCAGCGCCGGCGCGCGCCGCCACCAGCGAGGCAAGGCCGGTATAGCCGAACAGGTTGAGTACCTTGACTGGCCGCCTGGCGGCCGCGATCAGCCCGGCCATATGGTCCCAGTGCGACGCCTGCTCGGGAAAGACGCCGACATGGCGAAACGAGGTGAAGCGGCCGAGATAGTCGATGCCGTCATGCTTCATCGGCCAGGTTTCGCCGAGCGGCGTCCTGGGAAAACGCCAGCGGCCGATGCCTTCCTCGTCGGTGTCGCCGGTGAAGATCGCGTCGGCACGCTCCCAGTCCCTGGCCGGCAGAGCCTTCTGCCAGATCGCCTGGCCCTCGGGCCGCACGATGCGATAGGGTCCATATTGTTCAAGCTTTTGTCCAGCGCCGCTGTCGAGCAGCGCGTAATCCGCGTTGGGTGCCACTTCGAGGATTACCGGAAGTTGCTCAGCGGGCAGGACGCCGTCGCGACGGGCAAGGTTGCGGGGCGTGGATTTCGGTGCGGGCTGGTCCGGCTTCAGGTCTTGCCGCGGCCTGACCTCCGGCCTGGCCACGCCGCGACCTTCCGGTGGACGCGATTGCGCGGCTTCGCCTTTGCCCGGCTGGTGCGGGCGGCCGTCGCGGCGTTTGTCGCGAAAAGACTTCAAGAGACAGCTTCTCCGGCGGTTCGGCCCGCTTCTGCCACAGCTATGCCCATCGGCGCAACAAACCCGCGCGACATTGCGATAGCAACGATTGGGCAATTGCGGCGATTGCGGATGGCTTAGCCGCCACGCCCGATCGAGAGCAGTGCGACAACCAGCGAAACGAAGCCGGCAGCCTTGGCCGCCGCGACGGCCATGTGGCCGGTTTCCCAGCGCAGCCGTATGGCGTCGAAATTGTCTGGAATCGGCCCTGGCACCCAGGTGGCGAGAACTTTATTGGCCGGTTTGACGAGAACGAACCAAAGTACGAGGGATAGCGCATAGAGCAAGGTGGCGGCGAGTGCGAACCAGAACGCCGACCGATCTTGGCGCAGCAGCCACGCCAGCAGTCCCGGGCAGATGATTGCCGCGACATCCAGCGGCGCGCCAATGATTGCGAAGGGCAGGAACTGGCCGTTGAAAACGGTGGCCTCGCGCCAAAGCGCCGGGGACCATCGGGTGAGCCGGGGCACCGATTCCAGGACATGGGCGAAGGACGGCCCGAGGCTGAGCGCAGCGATCATGGTGGCCAAGACAGACCAGAACAGCAGGAAGCCATATAGTCGCATGACGCAACAACGGTTCCGGGCCGAAGCCGTTCCGAACGGCCGCACTTGCCATTGCCGCGGCCCCAGCCCTATCGTTTGGCGCTCCGGCACTGCGGGCCGATTAGCGGGCAAGCGTTGGCCGACGGACAACTGGCCAATTAGGAGCAGAAATGAGCGCGTATTGGATCGCCGTGGCGTCGGCCGAACATGTCCGGCGCGGCCGCAAGGGCGGCTTCATGCAGGTCAACCATGGCAAGGCGGCACCGCTGCGCCGCGTCAGGCCCGGTGATGGCATCGTCTATTATTCGCCGACCACGGTTTTGGGGGAGAAAGACGGTCTGCAGGCGTTCACGGCGATCGGCATGGTGCGGGAAGGAGACCCCTATCAAGGCGACATGGGCGGCGGCTTCACGCCGTTCCGTCGCGATGTCGACTGGGCGCAGGCACAGGAAACGCCGATCAAGCCATTGCTTGAGAGGCTGGAGTTCACCTCAGGCAAATCGAACTGGGGTTACCCGTTGCGCTTTGGCTTGTTCCCGATCAGCGTGGCAGATTTCGCTTTGATCGCGGAGACGATGGGCGCCAAACTCGCTTCGACTAGCCCCTGAGCGCCTTGTAGACGGCAATGCCGGCGGCCAAGTCCTCCAGCGCGGCACCGACCGACTTGAACAGCGTAATCTCGTCCGGGCTGCCGCGACCTTCCTTTTGGCCGCGCGCCAGGTCGTGCAGGTCGGCGACGATGGCTTGTGGTTTCAGCACGCCTGAGGCCAGTGGCTGGACGATGTCGCCGGCTTCCTTGGTGGCGCCGGCGCGGGTGTCGACATAGACGCGGGCGCGCATGACCGCGTCGTCATCGCTTTCGCGCATCGCAGGCGTAAAGCCGCCGACCAGGTCGACATGGGTTCCCGGCCGCAGCAACGTGCCCTTGATCAGCGGCGTGGTGGTGATTGTCGCCGAGGAGACGATGTCGGCCTGGCCAAGCTCGGCATCGAGATCGGTCGCGGCGCTGGCCGCGAAGCCCTCGGCGCGCAGATCGGCCGCGACTTTCTCGGCGTTGGCCGGGGTGCGGTTCCAGATGCGGATGGTCTTGATTGGCCGCACGGCGCTGTGCGCCTTGGCCAGGAAGGGCGACAGCGCGCCGGCGCCGACCACGAGCAGCCGCGAGGCATCGTCGCGGGCCAGATAGGACGCCGCCAGCGCCGAGGCGCACGCCGTGCGCCACTGCGTCAGCCGCTGGCCGTCGATCAGGGCTTCCGGCTCGCCGGTGCTGCCATCGAGCAGGAGATAGAGCCCCATCACGGCGGGCTTGCCGACGGCGTTGTTGTCGGGCGAGACGGTGACGATCTTGACGCCGATATGGCCGCCGGCGGAACGGCCCGCGGCGTGAAAATCGGTCCATGCGGGCATCAGCAGCAAGGTCGACGCCGCGCCGTCTGGCCTTTCGACCGCGTGATGATGCCTGACCGGCTGCACCGCGCCCTCGCGAAATGCCGTGCGCAATGTCTCGACCAGTCCAGGAAAGGTCAGCGCACGATCGACCTCCGCGGCCGAAATGGTCAGCATGAAAAGCTCCGCGAAAAGAAACGCGCCGACCTGCGGCTCAATTGGTCGGCTTCGGCAATGCCGACCCTTGGGCCGATCCTTGGGCCGGTGCTTGGGCTGACGCCTGCGGCACCGAGGGCGTGCGGCTGACTGCCTGGCGCAGGTTTTCGGCCTCGACACCGCGCTGGCGCGCCAGTTTGCGGTAGTGGCCCTGCTTCACCCATGTCGCCAGGCTGCCGACGACCATGCCGATAGCGAGCGCCAGGAACAGGAAGATGAACAGCGGCAAGGTGAGCGTCAGCTTCGGATTTCCGGGATTGAACGGGTCCAGCGTGAAGGCGACGACTTCGCGATTGGCGACGGCCAAAGCGATCAGGATGATCGCCAGGGGCACGAAGACCACGATGAGCATGAAACGATTGAGCATGATGTTTTCCGTCGCAAGCGGGCCGCGATAAGGCCGTCCGGCGCTGACGCGCCTACTTGCCGCCGTTCAGCCTTTCACGCAGTTCCTTGCCGGTCTTGAAGAACGGCACCCATTTCTCCTCGACCTCGACGGATTCGCCGGTGCGCGGGTTGCGGCCGGTGCGGGCAGGTCGGTTCTTCACCGAAAAAGCGCCGAAACCGCGCAATTCGACCCGGTTGCCCTCGGCAAGCGCGTCGGTGATTTCATCGAAGATCGCGCCGACGATGTTTTCGACGTCGCGCAGGAAAAGATGCGGATTGCGCGTGGCAATAATCTGCACAAGCTCGGACTTGATCATCAGACGGGTCCCCGTGAAAGCAGTTCGGCCAAAATTATCAGGATGATTTTATTTGCTTTTTTAGCTGTCCCAACGCGTCTCAAGGGTGCCAGACGGAAACGAGACCGTCAAGAAACAAGCGGTCGGCGCCAAGTTCATGGATCACGTCGCCGCCGGAGTCCGGCAGGCCGAGCGCGCCGGCGATCGTGCGTGCCATCGCCTTCGAGAACAGGAAACCGCCGCGCCGTTCCGTGTCCTTCCACTCGACCACCTTGAGCTTGGCATCGACACCCTTGGTCGCCAGCCAGTCGATCGCCACGGACTCGCCGCCGACGGCGTCGATCAGCCCGTTGGCAACACCCTGGCGGCCAGTGAAGATCGAACCGTCGGCCAGCGCCAGCGCCTGTTCGTGGGTCATCCTGCGACGTTCGGCGACGATGCCGACGAACCAGTCGTAGCTGTCCAGAATGAGCTTGCGGACCATGGCGCGCTCGTCGTCATTGGTCGGCTTGAAGGGCGAGGGTGAGGCTTTCAGCGGCGAGGACTTGACCTCCTCCAGCTTGACGCCGAGCTTGTCCATCAGGCCGCTTACGTCGGGATACTGGATCAGCACGCCGATCGAGCCGACGATCGAGGTCTTGCGGGCGACAATATGGTCGGCGGCACTGGCGATCATGTAACCCGCCGACGCGGCGAGCGTGCCGACCTCGGCCACGACAGGCTTGTCGGCGGCCAGCTTGCGCACCTCCTCGTAGATCGATTCCCCGCCGACGGTGGTGCCGCCAGGAGAATCGACCACAAGGATCACGCCTTTTACTTTCGGCGACTGGCGGATAGCCTCCAGCCGCTTGATCAGTTCGTCGTCCTCGGTGATGGTGCCTTCGATCCTGACCTTGGCGATGTGGTCGACGGCGGAGCCGCCGAAATCGTCGCCATAGAACCAGGCCGACACCGCAATCACCCCGAGCGCCACGATGCCGAAGGCCGCGACACGCCAGAAAGTCAGCTTGCGCCGCAAGCGGCGGCGGTCGATCAGGTCGTCGGCTCTCAATGCCATCGTCAGCCTCACAGTCATCGGGAAGAGACGCTTTTAGACCATGATGTCTTGATCGGGAAGCAGTTCCGTCCCGCACATGGCGCGGCAATCCGCGCGCGGCGGTCCGTGTTGTCTGTTTTGTGACTGGCCTGTGCGGGCGACGCAAGGTAAGTGGGAAGAACTTCGGTGGTGAAAAAAGACGCAAGGGCGTCTATTTCTGCTATGAAGCACTGGCTGTTGCGCTGACCCGGGTTTCGTTTGTGCACGGCAGCTGTCACATTTTTGCGGTTTTCGTCGGCTTGTGCTTGCGCGAGGGCGCTGGCGTCCCACCTATAGGCGGTGCTCCCGGGGCAGGGTTTTAGAAGAAAGCAGTCATGTTAGCGCGACCGAATGAACCGACCAGCCCGGAGACGGAGTTGGCTCCCCCGGCGGATGACTGGACGCGGGGCGAAGCTTTCGACCGCGCCCAGCGTCATTCACGCCGCGTGCGCGTGCTCAAATTCGCCGTGCCCTTGGCCGCGGCATTGATCGCCGTCGCCTTCCCAGTCTATTCCTACCTCGCCGCGCCCGTTTCCGTCGCGGTGCAGGCCGAAGGCACCGCCTTCTCGAACGGTAAGCTGGTGATGGCCAATCCCAAACTCAATGGTTTCACCAAGCAGAAGCAGCCCTATTCGATGACGGCGCTGCGCGCCATCCAGGATGTGAGCACGCAAGGCATCATCGAACTCGAAGGCATCGACGCCAAGGTGCCGATCGCCCCCGACAATGTCGCGGCGATTAAAGCCTCGCGCGGTACCTACGATCGCGATGGCAATACGATGAAGCTGAACAGCGACGTCACCATCAGCACCACCGACGGCATGCAGGCCAAGTTCAAATCCGTCTTCCTCGACATGGGCAAAGGCACTATGAAGACGGATGATCCCGTCGATGTCAGCCGTGGCGGGTCGCAGATCAGGGCGGATTCGATGTCGGTCCAGGACAATGGCAAGATCCTGGTGTTCGAGAACAAGGTTCGTGTCAACATCGATCCCGCCGTTCTGAAGGCGGCTGAGGCAAAGGGCGAAGAAGCGAATGTGGCTCAATAATTCGACACGGCTTGCGGCCGCAACTTCGGCGCTGTTCCTGCTCAGCCTGGCGCCGTCGCTGGCGCAGTCGGGAGCGGCCAGCCAGGTGTCGGGTCTCAAACTGGCCGGCGACAAGCCGATCCAGATCGAAAGCGACAAGCTGGAAGTCCACCAGGCCGACAGCGTCGCGATCTTCACCGGCAATGTCACCGTCGTCCAGGGGCCGACGCTGATGAAGGCCGGCAAGATGATGGTCTACTACGTCAAGGACCCCAATGCGGGCGCCAAGGGCGCCGAAGCCGCCGGGGCGGCAGCCATGACCGGCTCGGCCAACATCGATCACCTGGAGATCTCCGACAAGGTCTACATCAAGTCGGATCAGCAGGTCGCGACTGGCGATCAGGGCAGTTTCGACATGAAGAGCCAGGTGCTGGTGCTTTCGGGCAAAAAGGTCGTCCTTTCGCAAAACGACAATGTGCTGGTCGGCTGCAAGCTCACCGTGCAGATGAAAACCGGGCTGGCCCAGGTCGATCCATGTGCTGGGCAGCGTGTGCAGATGTCGATCACACCGCCGCCGAAATCGGGAGCGACGAACCCCTGATGGTCAGCCTGTCGTCGCTGACGGCACGTCTTCCGGGACGGGCCGCAGGCAAGCTTTCGGCGCCGGCCACGGTCGACAAGGCGAAGTTCAAGGGAACCTTGATCGCCAAGGGTCTGACCAAGAGCTACAAGGGCCGCAAGGTCGTCAGCGGCGTCACGCTGGGCGTGCGCGCAGGCGAGGCCGTCGGGCTGCTCGGCCCCAACGGCGCCGGCAAGACGACCTGTTTCTACATGGTCACCGGCCTGGTGCCGGTGGATGAAGGCACGATCGAGATCGACGGGTTCGACGTCACCTCGATGCCGATGTATCGTCGCGCGCGCCTCGGCATCGGCTATCTGCCTCAGGAGGCCTCGATCTTTCGCGGCCTCAATGTCGAGCAGAACATCCGCGCCGTGCTCGAAGTGGTCGAAAAGGATCGCAAGATCCGCGAGCGCAACCTCGACGAACTGCTTGAGGAATTTCACATCAGCCATCTGCGCAAGGCGCCATCCATGTCGCTCTCGGGCGGCGAAAGGCGGCGCCTGGAAATCGCGCGCGCGCTGGCGACGCGCCCGGCCTACATGCTGCTCGACGAGCCCTTCGCCGGCATCGATCCGATCGCCGTCGCCGATATTCAGCAATTGGTGCGTCACCTGACGGCGCGCGGCATCGGGGTCCTCATCACCGACCACAATGTGCGTGAGACGCTCGGCCTGATCGACCGCGCCTACATCATCCACGCCGGCCAGGTGCTCACTCATGGCCGCGCCGACGAAGTGGTGGCAAATCCTGATGTGCGGCGGCTTTATCTCGGCGAGGGTTTTACGCTCTGAGCGTGAAATTTGTTTCCTGATACGATTATTTGCGCGCCGGCGACCTGTTTTCCGCGATTTTGCTCCGGGATAACGCACCGGTAAGCGGGTTTTGCTAGGCTTTGCCTTGACAAGCAAAAGCCGGGCCAGTTTCTATGGCCGGCCGTGAAATTGATTTCCGGAAGTTGGGGACGCGTAGAGGAGGCGTTTGAAACCGAACCATGGCATTGGCGGCCAAACTACAGCTCCGACAGTCGCAGTCGCTGGTGATGACGCCGCAGCTGATGCAGTCGATTCGGCTGCTGCAGTTCACCCATACCGAGTTAGAGCACTTCATCGACGAGGAGATCGAGCGCAACCCGCTTCTGGAGCGCGCCGAGCCGCAGGATGATGCCGCGAGCGACCAGGCGCAGAAGCTCGACGTAGAGCCGCAAGCGGCCGCCGATGGCGACTGGTTCGAGAACGAGGCGGGATGGAGTGCCGAAGCCATCTCGGAAAAGCTCGATACGTCCCTGGAAAACCTGTTTCCCGACGATCCCGGCACCAGCGAGCGGTTGGGTCCCGACCTGACGGCGCAATGGAAATCGGCTTCGGGCAGTGGAAGCTCCTCGTCCGAGGGGCTCGACGCCGGCGACATGGCTGCGAGCGGGATCACGCTGCGCGACCATGTCGGCGAGCAAGTCGCGCTCGCCTTCATCGATCCCGTCGCGCGGCTGATCGCCGGAGAACTTGCCGATGGGCTGGACGAGACCGGCTATGTCAGGGCCGATCTGGCGGAGATCGCCACGCGGCTTGGCACTGACGAGGTGGCGGTGGGCAAGGTGCTGGCCGTGTGCCAGACCTTCGAGCCGGCCGGCCTGTTTGCCCGCGACCTCGCGGAATGCCTTTCGCTGCAGCTTGCCGTGCGTGACCGTCTCGATCCGGCCATGAAGGCCCTGGTCGCCAATCTCGAACTGCTGGCGCGCCGCGATTTCCAGACGCTGAAGCGGCTCTGCGGCGTCGACGAGGAGGATTTGCTGGACATGCTGGCCGAAATCCGGGCGCTCGACCCGCGGCCGGGCATGGCGTTTTCTGGCGGCGCCAGCGATGCGATCGTCGCCGATGTCGAGGTGCGGGCGGCCAATGACGGCAGCTGGACCGTCGAACTCAATGCCGAAACGCTGCCGCGCGTGCTCGTCGACCACATCTATTTCGCCCAGGTGTCGCCGCACGCGAAGAACCAGGCGGAAAAGGATTTCCTGGCCGAGTGCCTGCAGAACGCCAACTGGCTGACACGGAGCCTCGACCAGCGGGCCAAGACGATCCTCAAAGTGGCCTCGGAAATCGTGCGCCAGCAGGACGCCTTCCTGGTCCATGGCGTGCGCCAGCTGAAGCCACTCAACCTGCGCACGGTGGCAGACGCCATCGGCATGCACGAATCGACGGTCAGCCGGGTGACCGCCAACAAATACATGCTCACCCCGCGCGGTGTGTTCGAGCTGCGCTATTTCTTCACGGCCTCGATCGCGGCATCGGGTGGTGGCGATGCGCATTCCTCGGAAGCGGTGCGTGATCGCATCAAGCAAATGATCGACGAGGAGAAGCCCGTCGATGTGCTGTCGGACGATGCTATTGTCGACATGCTCAGGGAAAGCGGCGTCGATATCGCCCGGCGCACGGTCGCCAAGTACCGGGAGGGCATGAATATTCCCTCCTCGGTACAGCGCCGGCGCGAGAAACGGGCGCTCGCCAGCGCCGGCCGCTAGGCGTTCACGATTTCCACAGCTTTCAAGTTTCATTGACAAGCCACGGTGAAGTGGCTAGAAGCCCGCCCGCATGAGACGGGCTTGATGCCCGCTAGCGGATGGTCCGTCACGACAATGACCCGGACGGTCAAGAAGGCGGCTTGTGATCAACCGGAAAGTTCGGATTTAAATCGGCGCGAGTGACGCCGCAAAGCTTGTGCGCACGGATCACGAGTATAAACTCGGGCCAGTTTGAAGCCTGAGCAAGGAAGGTCAGTTTTCAGATGAATCTGCGCATTTCGGGAAAGCACATGGATATCGGCGATGCGTTCCGTACACGCATCAACGATCGTGTCGGTGAAGCGATCGGCAAATATTTCGATCGCGGCTTCGCGGGGCATGTCACCGTCATCAAATCGGGCTCGCGCTATTCCGCGGATTGCATGATCCGGCTGGATTCCGGCGCCTCGCTGCAGGCCACCGGCGATGCCCAGGACCCGACACTCGCCTTCGAGGCCGCGGCCGATCGGCTGGAGACCCGGCTTCGGCGATACAAGCGCCGTCTGAAATCGCACAATTCAGGCAATGGCAATGGCGAGTTGACCGACATCGCTTACACGGTGATGGCACCGCTTGCCGATGACGATGAGGAAATCCCGGAGGATTTCGCACCGGCCATCGTCGCCGAATCGACCATGACGCTGAAGACCATGTCGGTGGCCTCGGCGGTCATCGAACTCGATACCAAGGACAGTCCCGTGCTTGTTTTCCGCAATGCCGGAACCGACCATCTCAACATCGTCTATCGCCGGCCCGACGGAAACATCGGCTGGATCGATCCGTCCACGACCAAAGTCGCACAGGGATAAAAGCCAGCCGCACGAGGGGTGGGGACTGGCGCGGCAGGCGAACAAGGATTTTCAAGCATGGATCTGAGCGATCTTATCAGCGTTCCGGCGATTTTGCCGGCGTTGAAGGCGAACTCCAAGAAGCAGCTACTGCAATTGCTGTCCGAGCGGGCAGCAACGATTTCGGGCATTCCGGAACGGGAGGTGTTCGACACCATCCTGCAGCGCGAGCGCCTGGGCTCGACCGGCGTCGGCAACGGCATCGCCATCCCGCACGGCAAGCTCGCGGGCGTGAAGCGCATCGCCGGCGTTTTCGCCCGGCTGGAGACGCCGGTCGATTTCGAATCACTGGATGACCAGCCGGTCGATCTGGTGTTCCTGCTGCTGGCGCCCGAAGGGGCGGGTGCCGATCATCTCAAGGCACTGTCCCGCATTGCGCGCGTGCTGCGCGACGCCGACACCGTGGCCAAGGTCAGGGGCACGCGCGACGCCGCGGCGATCCATGCGCTTTTGTCGGATACGCAGGCCTCGCACGCGGCCTGAAGCCATCTTTTTAAATATTGCTCCAAGGGCCGCCATGAGCGGCCCTTTTCAGTTCAGCCAACCAATTGTCTTTAATGAATGGCGACGGTGGTCAGGTCGTTTTCCATGGCGCCGGCCAGCGCGCGGTCACGCGCGTCGGAAAGCAGGATCGGCTGGCCATTGGCCCCAAACAGGGCCCACAGCTCCATGCCGGGCGCGATTTCACCGATGTTGGGGAAGCGGCCGAGCAGTTCGTCGCTCGAGACCTTGCGCAGATAGGCGACAGAGCCTTCGCCGAGATGGGCGAATTCGCCGCTGGTCATGGTGATGGTTTCGTCAGTTCTGGTCATTTCAAGCCTCCTTGGCGCGAGGACGCCGCTCAAGGCCATCCCGCATGAGAGCCATCGGTGAAGATCAGTCTTTCACCGATATGTTTATTTTCCGTACCAGCCGTTCCGACTCCGGCCGATCAAGGTCGATCGACAAAAGGCCGTTCTTCAGCTCCGCCGCGATCACACGCATGCCGTCGGCCAGCACGAAGCAGCGCTGGAACTGGCGTGCGGCAATGCCGCGATGAAGGAATTCGCGCTCGGTATCGTCGGTCTGGCGACCGCGCACGACCAACTGGTTTTCCTCCGTTGTCACATCGAGATCGCTTTCGGCGAACCCGGCGACGGCGAGTGTAATGCGCAGCCTTTCGGCCTTGCCGTCGGCACCGCTCAGGCGCTCGATGTTGTAGGGAGGGTAGCTGTCACCGGACTTCGCCAGACGCTCCAGGGTCTTTTCCATGGCGTCGAAACCCAGGAGAAGCGGGCTGGAGAAAGGCGTCATTCGGCTCATGTTACACTGTCCTCTCAAGAGCGACATAAACTGGAAAAACCCAAATGGCATTTTTCCCGATGGTCTTGATATGGTCCGCCCCGCGACCAAGTTCAAGCCACCAAAAGACCCGCCCAAGGAGACCATGTCGCGGACCCACGGAAATAGCCCAGGATCATCGTGGACTCACAGGAATAATCGACATGGCGCTTGAATCGACGCGCGGATGCAAGGAGAAGCGCGCAGGCCGGAACCGTCCCCCGTCAAGCGGTTCAGCAGCTTTGCAGCCGGTTGGCGTCTTTCGGGCGCAGGACCGGCCCGGTGAGCTGATGGCCAGCCAAACAAGGAATTGAAATGCCCCAACCACGCAAGATCATCATCGACACCGATCCCGGCCAGGACGACGCCATCGCCATTCTGCTGGCGCTTGGCAGTCCTGAACTGGAGATCGCCGGCATATCGGCCGTCGCCGGCAACGTGCCGCTGAAGCTCACCGAAAAGAACGCCCGCAAGATCTGCGAACTGGCCGGCCGGCCCGAAATCAAGGTCTACGCCGGCGCCATCCGTCCGTTGGCGCGCGAACTGGTCACGGCCGAGGAGGTCCATGGCAAGACCGGCTTGAACGGACCGGATTTGCCCGAACCGACAATGAAGCTGCAGGACCAGTATGCCGTCGATTTCATCGTCGAGACGCTGATGAAGGAAGAGAGCGGCACCATCACGCTCTGCCCGCTCGGACCGCTCACCAATGTTGCGCTGGCGCTGATCCGAGAGCCCCGGATTGCGCCGCGCATCAAGGAAATCGTGCTGATGGGCGGTGGCTTCTTCGAGGGCGGCAACGTCACGCCCACGGCCGAATTCAACATCTATGTCGATCCGCATGCCGCCGACGTCGTCTTCCGGTCCGGCATCCCGATCGTGATGATGCCGCTCGATGTCACCCACAAGGCGCTGACCACGTCCAAGCGCATCGAGGCGTTCCGCAAGCTCGGCACCAGGGTCGGCATCGCCGCCGCCGAGATGTTGGAATTCTTCGAGCGCTATGACGAAGGCAAATACGGCACGGATGGAGGGCCGCTGCACGACCCCTGCGTCATCGCCTATCTCCTGAAGCCCGACCTGTTCAAAGGCCGCCATTGCAACGTCACCGTGGAAACCGCCTCCGAACTGACCATGGGCATGACCGTGGTCGACTGGTGGGGGGTCACCTCCAGGGAAAAGAACGCCATGGTGATGCGCGACATCGACCATGATGGGTTTTTCGCGCTGCTGGTGGAAAGGCTGGGGCGGCTTAACTGACGTTTGGAATCGCCGACAAGCGCGCGGTGTCACCGGCGCGCGTTGTCACCCATTGAGCAATCGATAGGTGTCGACGCCGCGCTTGTGGTGTTGACGTTCAATAGGAACGAGTGAGCCAACAAGATGCGGTCGCTCGACGTCGTCGTCGATCGAAATCCGCGTGTTGCCGTCATCAAGGCGCACGTCGTAGGTGTAGTATAGATTGTGACCTACCATGGCATACGGGCTGACAGGTTTCACTCTGATGTATTCTACCACGGCCATCACGCGTTGAGTGGTGACGACCGGATTGGCCTGGAGCCCTACAACCGCAATGGATTTCATCAGCGCAAAGGCGCAAAAGAAAGCGGTGCCGATCACTGCGTCGCTGTACTCGTATTGCCAAATAAGCAAGCGATCCCGAAAGGAAACGTTTGATTTGCGCATAGTGAAGAGTTGTGCAGCAGCGTACAATTCTTCAATATGTCTCCGCAAAAATTTATGGAGAAGGCGCTTTCGCCGTTACTTTGCCTTCGAAAACGCCAGCCACAGGCCGCCGCCGACCATGAAGCTGCCGCTGATCCGCGACAGGAGCTTGATGCGGCTGGCTGACAGCATGCGCCCGGCGCGGCCGGCGGCGAGCGCATAGGTCGAGTCCGACATGGCGGCGAAGATCATGGCGGTCAGGCCCATGATGACGATCTGCAGTGGGTAGTTGCCGGCGGGAGAGATGAACTGCGGAAAGAAGGCGCCGAAGAAGATCAGCGTCTTTGGATTGCTCAGCGCCACGGCCAAGCCCTGCAGGAAGAAGCCGCCGCGTGGTTTGCGGGCGGTTCCGTCGGCGTTCAGCGTGCCCTTCGAGCGGAACATCTGCACGCCCATCCAGATCAGGTAGGCCGCGCCGATCAGCCTGACCCACTCGAACCAGTGGCCCATGCCCGAAATCAGCGTGTTGAGGCCGATGCCGACGATGACGATCATGACTGCTAGGCCGGCTTGCGTGCCGGCGACATTAGCGAGACCGGCGCGAGTGCCGTGGCGGATGCTGTTGGCGATGATCAGGGTCACCGTCGGCCCAGGCACCAGGATGATCACGATGCAGGCAAGGACATAGGCGGCGTAGAGTTCCAACGACATGATTTTTCCTCGCAATGCCGCTATCGCGGCCTAGCATGCAACAATCAATGCATGACGGCGAGGACGACGCAAGCCGGCGCGCCGGTCTGGCTCAGGCTCCGGCGGGCCAGGGCAGCGTCGTCTCATAGGCAGCCGCGGCCTTCAGCACGGCGAGGTCGCCGCGTGGCCTGCCGACCAGCTGCATGCCCATCGGCCGGCCCCTGTCGTCGAAGCCGACGGGAACATTGACCGCCGGGCAACCGCCCAGGGTGGCGAAGGCCGAAACCTGCATCCAGCGATGATAGCTGTCCATTGCCCGCCCCCCGACCTCGCGCGGCCAATGGGTGCCGACATCGAACGGAAAGACCTGCGCGGTCGGCAGCGCGATGAGGTCGAAGCGGTCGAAGATCGACAGCAGCGTGCGGTACCAGGAGGTTCGGACGACCGAGGCCCCGCGTATCTGCGGCGCCGTCAGCCGCATCGCGTTTTCCACTTCCCATACGGCTTCCGGCTTCAGCAGGCCACGCCTGGCGGGGTCGTCATAGTGTACTTTCAGGGCGCAGCCGCTGCTGGCCTGGCGCAGCGTCACGAAGGCCTGCCAGAGTGCCTCGAAATCGAAATCCGGTCGCAAGGGCTCGGTCAGGAAAGATACATCCGTGAACCGTGCGAGTGCTGCCTCGCATAAGTCGAGGATGCCGGGCTCGATCGGCAGATGGCCGCCGAGATCGCCGAGCCAGGCGATACGGCCACCGGTCGCCGCCGTCGCCAGGCCTTCGAGGAAGGAGCCTTGCTTCTCATAGGAGAGAGGCGCCTGCGGATGGTAGCCGGCCTGCACGTCGAGCAAGAGCGCCATGTCGGCGACGTTGCGGCCCATCGGCCCCTCGACGCCCATCTGCGCGTGGAAGACCTCGAAGTCGGGACCGCTGGGCACGAGCCCCTGTGACGGCCGGAAACCGTAGACATTGTTCCAGGCCGCCGGGTTGCGCAGCGAGCCGCCGAAGTCGCTGCCATCGGCGACGGGCACCATGTCCAGCGCCAGCGCCACCGCCGCTCCGCCGCTTGAGCCGCCCGCGGTCAGCGCCGGATCGAAAGCGTTCAGCGTCGGCCCGAAAACATTGTTGTAGGTGTTGGAGCCGAGCCCGAATTCGGGAACGTTGGTCTTGCCGATGATGATGGCGCCGGCGTCGCGGATGCGTTCGACGAAGAAATCGTCTTCCCGCGGCACGAAATCGGCGAAGATCGGCGAGCCGAACGAGGTCCTGAGGCCGGTGGTCGAGGCAAGGTCCTTGATGGCGATGGGTAGGCCAAAGAGCGCGCCGGTGCCATCGGTCCGGCTGATATCGGCGGCATCGGCCTCGCGCAGTATGTCGGCACGGTCGCGCAACGAGACGATGGCGTTGACCAGCGGGTTGACCGCATCGATGCGATCGAGGAACGCCGTCACCACCTCGCGCACGGAGAGCTTCTTTCGGCGGATCGCGTCTGCAAGTTCGACAGCCGACAGGCGGCAGATGTCGCTGGCCGCCGGTACGGCATGCTTCGTGCGGGGACGCATCATTTCAACCGGCCTCTTGCAGCGCCTGGTCGACATCCTTGGCCAGTGGGATCGCCGGTTGGGCGCCGGGCTTAAGGCAAGCCAGCGAGCCGGCGGCGCCGGCACGCGCCAATGCCTGTTCGAGCGTGAGGCCCGACGACAGGCCGGCGGCGAAATAGCCGCAGAAAGTGTCGCCGGCCCCGACCGTGTCGACCGGCGTGATCTGCAAAGCAGGGAGGGTCAGGAATTCGCCTGGCGTTGCCGCCATCACGCCGTCGCCGCCGAGCGTGACGACGATGATGCGTCCAGTCTTGCTGGCATAGTCGCGCATGCGCGCTGCACGATCGCGGCCTTTCAGGGCAAGGGCTTCGCCATAGAGGTCGAATTCGGTTTCGTTCGCGACCGCATAGTCGGCCTTGCCGAGGAAGGCGGCTGCCCCGCCATGGAAAGGGGCCGTGTTGAGGACAGTGATCGCGCCGGCCACCCTTGCCTGGTCGAGGGCCGCATCGACCGTCGCGAGCGGGATCTCGTGCTGCAGCAGCACGACGTCGCCCTTTGTCAGAAAAGCCTTGGAGAGGTCGCCGGGCACCACGGAAGCGTTGGCGCCGGGCACCACGGCGATAATGTTTTCGCCGTCATCGCCGACCATGATCAGCGCCGTGCCGGTCGAGGCAAAGGTCTCTCCCACGCCCGACAGGTCGACCTTGGCCTCGCGCAGCAAAGCCAGTGCCTCGGGGGCGAAATTGTCCTTGCCAACGGCGCCGACCATGCGCACCTGAGCGCCGGCACGCGCGGCGGCGAGTGCCTGGTTGGCGCCCTTGCCGCCGGGGGCCGTCGTGAAGCTGGAACCGCTCACCGTCTCACCGGGGCTCGGCAAGCGGTCGACATTGGCGATAAGGTCGAGGTTGATCGAACCGACTACGATAATCAAGAAATGCCTCCTGCTGATGCGCGGAAGCTATCCTGCCAAGCCGTTCGATGCCAGACCACGCGAATGGTCCAGCGTGATTTGCCGCGTCATTCACAAAGCACAGTGACGATGCCCTGATAGTTGCCGGCGGGAAAGATACCGCTCGACTTGGTGGCGGTGAGGTCGATCTGCATGGCGTGGGTGCCATTGGCGACCCTTTGCGGCACGCCCCCATTATTGTCGACCCCCGAGCCATCGAGGCGGAAGACCGAGGCGAAGGTCACGTTGGTGCCGCCGCCGCTCGGCGCGGACGAGAATGCGGCAGGCGCCGATGCTGAAACCGAATAGCAGTCCAGCAAATTGAGCAGCGAGCACAGCAGGGAACTTGCCACCACGGTGGCGCTGGCGCTTGATCCGCCTGCCTGCTTGGAGCCCAGTATGCCGATGGCCGGATTTGCGGTCATCGTGCCCGATGCCCCGACCATGATGCTGCAGGTGCCGATGATCGCGGCCTGCGCCGGAAGGCAGCAGCCGGCGAGCGCGGCCATCGCGAGCAGCGCGCTGCTATTTCTTCTTCTTTTTCTTGCCATCGCCGCTTCCGGTTCTGATGCTCCAGCCTTCGTTGGCCCATCCGGGTGACGCGGCCACGGGCGTAGGTGCGCTGGCGGCCACGCTCGCGGTCGGCCCGTCACCGCCCAGGCCCATCTTGAGGAGCTTCAGCTCCAGCTGCAGGCGCTCGACCTCAAGCTCGTAGAGGCGGCTGCAATCGACGCGCTTCGGCGTACGCCCGATCGGAATCACCACGCGGCCGTAGGTGGCGACGTCGTTGTTCGCCTGATTGTTGCCTCTGATGACGCCCAGGTCGAGATAGGCACCGGTGCCCGATACGGCGGACCGGCAGGTGGTTCCGTCGGAAGCGTGGACCTCATCCTGCCCTTGGGGCAAGGTCACGCCGGGCAAGTTGAAGCCGCTCTCATTCTGATTGAGGTTGTAGACATCCTCGGCCAGAACCGGCGAGATCCCTGCCCAGGTTGCCGCAAACGCGACTGTCAGGACTTGCGGTGCCCAAAAAACTTTCCGCATATCTGTGCCCTTATCTGCGTCTGTTGATTGGGAAAGGGGATGCTCTCGGTACAGATACGCACTTTACGCTCGGCAGCGCCGCCGAAGGGCACGACCACAAGGACAGGACGGGAAGCCTGCGAGCCCAGTTGGAAAACGCTCGGAGAGATCTTGGCATCCACTGGCTGAAAATTCTGATCGTAAACGTGGATTTCGACCTTGATCTTCTGGCCGTAGGGATTGGCGGGAAACACGCGGACCGCGAAGGCGTCGGTGAAACTGTTGACCTCACCCCGCATCGGCGACATCGACTGGGCGTTGGCGGCAAGGGCCGGCAGGCCGACGGCCAGCGCCGCCGCCAGGATTCGTGCATGTTTCAAGGACCCCTCCTTCGCGACGGCTATTCGCAGCGCAGTGTTACCGTTGCCTGATAGTTTCCGGTGGCGAAGCGGTTGCTGCCGCCCTTGGTGCCAGCGAGATGGACCGAGACAAGGTCGGCGCCGGGGACAGCGAGGGCGGTGGCGGCCCCCGTTTCAGCGGTCGTGTGGGCGCCGCTGGCCGAATAGGTCGGTGTCCAGGTGGTGGCGGTGCTGTCGGCGGCGGGCACGGTGGTGAGGGTCACCGGATCGACGCTAAGTGAAACACCTCCGGTGGTGGTGAGCGTGACTGTTCCAGCCGAACCGCCGCTGTTGTGGGAGCTCAGCGACTGAAGGTCGGCGCTCACCGTCATGGTGCCGTTGGTGCCGACGACAAGCGTACAGGTCGCGGTGACCGTGCCATTGAAGATGACATTCTGCGTTGTGGCCATCGCCGCGTGGTCCAGGCACGCGACCAGCAAGGCTGCACCAAACACGGTGCGGAACAACTTCATCGAGATTCTCCTATTAAGTCGGATCGCCCGAATTAATATGGGTCATCATCGCTTTATCGTGGTTAATTTAGCGTAAACTTAAATAAGATATCGAAATAACGCTCGTGAAGAAACCGGCGGTTGTCCACGGTTGTATCTAGAAGTTCCAAAATCAAGCGCAATAATACTGCGTATTTCCAAATACTCATATATTTTCTGTGGCAGAAAGCAAAAATCGACATTTCACGACGAAATCTGCCCTGCCTCCCAGCCGAGGATGGCGCGCTTGCGGGTCAGGCCCCAGTGATAGCCGGTGAGATCGCCTGATTTGCCGATGGCGCGGTGGCAAGGCACCACGAAGGAGAGCGGGTTGGCGCCGTTGGCGGCGCCGACCGCGCGGCTGGCGCTCGGCGCACCGATGCTGGCCGCGATCGAGGAATAGGTACGGGCCTTGCCCATCGGAATCTGGAGCAGCGCCTCCCAGACGCGGACCTGGAAGTCGGTCCCGATCATGACGACATGAAGCGGCTGATCGGCGCGCCACAGCGTCGGCTCGAAGATGCGCGCGGCATAGGGCCCTGTCGCTTCCCTGTCCTCGATATAGAGCGCGTTCGGCCAGCGGCCGGACATGTCGGCAAAAGCGGTGCGTTCCTCGCCTGCGTCGCAGAAGGCGAGGCCGGCAAGCCCGCGGTCGGTGGCCATGATCAGGGCAGTGCCGAACGGGGAGGTGTGATAGCCGTAGCGGATGGTGAGGCCGGCGCCGCGCGTCTTGTAGTCGCCCGGTGACATCGCCTCATGGGTGACGAACAGGTCGTGCAGCCGGCCGGGGCCGGACATGCCCAGTTCGAAGGAGGTTTCGAGCAGAGGCATGCCGGAATCAAGCAGCCTGCGCGCATGATCCAGCGTCACCGCCTGCAGGAAAGCCTTGGGCGACAGGCCGGCCCAGCGGGTGAAGAGTTTTTGCAAGCCGGTCGGCGTCTCGCCGACCTCCTCGGCCAGTTCTTCCAGCGATGGCTGGTCGCGATAGTCGAGACTGATCTTTTCGATGGCGCGGCGTACGATTTCGTAGTCGCTGCCCTCAGGCGTGATGTCCTTCTTGAGGACTGCCGTGTGTGTGCTCATGGACTGTCTCCTTGGGCTGGAATATCGCCCCTCGGGGCGCCGATCGCCACCCGAAACCTGCCTTCTTGCAGCACTTGCCCAGATAGACTCGGGATTCGAGCCAGGGAGCCGCTGATGGCTGGCGAAAAAGTCCATCTGACAGGGGCAAAAGAGAGCTTGCTCATGACACTCTACGGCAAGGCTTTCCCAACGGAAATTTCCTGGAATTGCTTTTAGCGCGCCTTGGCGGTCGCCAGCGCGCGCGAGAAGGCGGTGGCGAAGCTCTCGCGCGAATCGGGGTCGAGGAAGCCGCCGATCGGCACGTTCTGGCCTTGTGCCTCCACGGTCATTCTGATGATGCCGATCTCGGCGTGCCGGGCGATCGAAAACCGTACCCAGAACGGATTGAAGCGATGCGCTTCCGACTTTCCCGAGGGGGCCGTCTTGCGAATGTCGAGGCTGGTGCGCGAGACCGACACTTCCTCGCGGGCGCGTGCAGCCCGGTAATTGACGCGGAAGGCGATGTAGACGGCCACCACGTCGAGGCCGAAGAAGCCGAACACCGGCCAGGCACCGCGCGACAGGAAAAACGCACCCGTCACCAGCCAGCCGAACATCAGTGCGCCCATCAGGATCAGGAAGCCCGTCCTGCCCAGCGACCGGTGCGGGGTCAGCAACGCATGAAAGAAGGGCTCGTCAGCCTGAAACGAGGCGTTTGTGTCACTCATGACAGACTATTATAGGAGGGAAATGGCGCGTCCCAAGTCCAATGAGTCTTCCATGCCCGAAAAAGAGCTGCCGGCCGGACGCCGTGATGGCTCCAATGCCAAGCCGCGCCCTCGGCCGGCGCGGCGCTCGTCCCGCTACAGCCCGGCTGAAGTGCATGAGATTTTCCGGCGTTTTTCGGTGCAGCGGCCGGAGCCGAGGGGCGAACTCGAACACGTCAATGCCTTCACGCTGCTGGTGGCGGTGGTGCTTTCGGCGCAAGCGACCGATGCCGGTGTCAACAAGGCAACGCGGGCTCTGTTCAAGGTTGCGGACACGCCGCAAAAGATGCTGGCGCTCGGTGAAACCAAGGTCGGCGACCATATCAGGACCATCGGTCTCTGGCGCAACAAGGCCAAGAACGTCATCGCCCTATCGCAGGCGCTGATCCGCGACCATGGCGGCGAGGTGCCGGATGACCGCGATGAACTGGTCAATTTGCCCGGTGTCGGGCGCAAGACCGCCAATGTCGTGCTCAACATGGCCTTCGGCCAGCATACGATGGCGGTCGACACGCATATCTTGCGCATCGGCAACCGGCTTGGCCTGGCGCCCGGCAAGACGCCGGAACAGGTAGAGCAGGGGTTGTTGAAGATCATCCCGGAGGAATATATGCGCCATGCGCATCACTGGCTGATCCTGCACGGACGCTATGTCTGCAAGGCGCGCAAGCCGGATTGCCCGGCCTGCGTCATTGCCGATATTTGCAAGGCAGAGGTGAAGACGACCAGCATTCCGGCGCCCCTGGTGCCGATCGCCCCGCTTGAAACTGTCGCCGCCGACGATCAGGCGCCGTAGCCGCGCGCCATCGCCGCCGCGAACACCGGGATTAGGCTCGGCCGGACTATCAGAAGAACGACTATCTGGGCTGGATCGGCCGCGCCAAGCGTCCGGACACCAGGCGAAAGCGGCTCGACCAGATGCTGGATGAATTGGAGCGTGGTGGTGTCTACATGAATATGGTCTGGCACGGCTGAAGTTCTGCTTCGATTACTAGGCCTTCCCTGGATGATGGCGCGCATCCCCCTGGCCCTTGCCCCGCACCAGCGATTTGCTAAGCGCTGAAGATCAGCGAGGCATATCGTCATGAAAAATCCGCACGGTGTTCCGGTCATCGAGACCCAGCGAACCATTCTAAGGGCGCACCAACTGAAGGATTTCGACGCCTATACCGCCATGTGGGCCGACCCCGTCGTCACCCGTTTCATCGGCGGCAAGCCGCGCACGCGTGAGGAAAGCTGGATGCGCTTCCTGCGCCATGCCGGCCTGTGGTCGCTGCTTGGCTACGGCTTCTGGGCCATCGAGGAGAAAGCGACCGGCCGTTTCATCGGTGAGGCCGGGTTCCACGATCTGAGGCGCGACATGGAGCCGTCGATCGAAGGCATCCCCGAGGCGGGGTGGGCGCTCGCACCGGCCGCGCACGGCGCCGGCCTTGCCACGGAGATCGTCAGCCGCGTGCATGGCTGGGGCGACGAGACGTTCGGACGTGCCAGAACCGTCTGCATCATCGATCCCGAAAATACGGCTTCGCTGAACGTCGCTAGGAAGTGCGGCTATATCGAGCTGACGCAGACCCTCTACCATGATGCGCCGACCATGCTGCTGGAGCGGCTGCCCTGAGGGGTGTCAGGCGAGGCGAGGGCGCCGACAATCACCCGGCCAGGCGCTACAAACGCGCAATCCGGACGGAAAACCGCTGCACACCTTGACCTGCCGCAACCGGCCTTGGGCGCGCAGCTTCCTTACAGGGGCGGCGAGCGGAAGTTGGAGGCCTTTCCGATGCCATCACCGCGGGAGCTAGGGCAAAGCCGCCGTCGCGAGGCTCGCCTGCTCCAGCATGGAGGCATCCTCGCCGAAGGCGCGAGTGGCGCGGGCCGCCGCCTCGAGCAGCGGGCGCTTCATGCGCTCAAGGAAGGCAGCGTCGACGCGCGTGCTTGGACCAGCCAGCGTCAAGGCGCCAAGCAGCGCGTGTCCCGGCCCGAAAACCGGCGCCGAGACGCCTGCCGTTTCGGGGTCGCGGTCACCCACAGCGAGACAATTGCACGTTTTGCGAATGGTTTCGTAGGGTTCGCCCTGCTGTCCCGAAAAGGCCGCCAGCACGCGCCCGCCCGAGCCGGCCAGCAGAGGCAATACGTCGCCTTCGCGTATCGTGTAGCGGATCGGATGCTTGGATTCGACCCGGTAAAGACAGGTGCGCACGTCTCCCGAGCGGACGTAGAAGGCAACACTCTCCCAACTTCGTTCGGAGAGATCGCGCATGATCGGCAACAGGATGTCCATCGCCACCACCGAACGCTGGTAAAGCGCGCCCAGCCGAAAGGCGGCGGGTCCGACGCGATAGCGCCCATCGTCCAGGCGCTCGAGCAGTTGCCCGCGCAACAGCGAATTGGCGAGCCGCAGGATCGTGCTTTTGTAAAGACCGGTGCGCATCGCGATTTCAGCAAGACTTAGCGAGCGTTCGGCCGTGCTGAAGGCATCGAGGATGGCGATCGCCCGGTCGAGTGCCGCAACACCTTCGACGGAGGTGCGCCGGATTTCCGCATCAGCCGAGTTGCCTGGTAGGTCCATTGCGGTTCCCAATTCGGTGAAGCCCGAGCGGAACCACTCTGTCGCGCCACCGGACCGTTCTGTCCAGCAGAATGTCGTTCCTGTTGACGGAACAAGGTAAAATCTGCTTGAACTTGATCACGGGTCTGTGAACAGGCGCGTTTTGGCAGGCACCGGAGGAGGTGTCGTGATCTGGAGGAATCCCATGCTGAACAGACGCAGATTTTTGATGAGTACGGCGGCGGCTGGCGCGGCCGGGCTGGTGGCATCGCATTTCTCACCCGCCTTCGCCGAAGGTGCGCCTCAAGTCCAGATCTTCGTGCCGGCGGCGCCCGGCGGCGGCTGGGACCAGACGGCGCGCACGATGGATCAGGTGCTGCGCGGCGAGAAGCTCATCTCCGGCTCGCAGATCACTAATGTCGGTGGTGCCGGCGGAACGGTAGGGCTGCCGCAGTTCATCAATCAGTGGAGCGGCAAAGGCAATGCGCTCATGGTCGCGGGCATGGTCATGGTGGGCGCCATCATCGCCAACAAGGCGGCCAACAACCTGACCCAAGTCACGCCCATCGCCCGTCTCACCGGAGAGTTCGAGGCGCTGGTGGTGCCGGCGGACTCGCCGTTCAAGACGGCCGCCGATTTCGTCGCGGCACTCAAGGCCGATCCGACGAAGGTTCCTGTCGCGGGCGGCTCGGCCGGTGGGTCCGACCACATCCTGTTCGGCCTGATCGCCAAGACGGTCGGCGTTCCGGCTCCCAGCCTCTCCTATGTACCGTTCGCGGGCGGCGGCGAAGCTCTGTCGGCATTGCTCGGCAACCAGGTGGCGGCCGGCATTTCCGGCTTCGGCGAGTTCTCCGAGCAAGTCAAGGCGGGCGCGCTCAGGCTGCTCGCCATTTCGGCCGACAAGCGCCAGGACGGCATCGACGCGCCGACGCTCAAGGAAGCCGGTATCGATGTGGAACTGTTCAACTGGCGCGGCGTCTTCGCGCCGCCCGGCATTTCCGACGCCGACAAGGCGGCCATGATCACGCTGGTCGAAGCCATGGCCAAGAGCGATGCATGGGCGACCGAATGCAAGAACCGCAACTGGACGTCCATCCTGCTCACCGGCGACGACTATGCCAAATTCGTCACTGAGGATTCGGCTCGCATCGAGGCCATCCTCAAGGATCTCGGTCTCGCCTGATTTCCCCAAGGGGGCGGCTCGTGCCGCCTCCTCCTTTTCTCGACGCATCGATCGCATGCGGCCATGCAGCGTGAAGGTACGACGAAGCCGGCTGCTGGAGGCGGCTGTTTTGGCCACCAGATCGTGGCCATCCATAGCGGGGAGGACATTCATGAGCACCACCGACCAGCAGGCAGTGCCGCCGCGACTTGCCGTACCGGAATTGTTGATCGGCGTCGGCCTCCTGGCCTGCGCCGGGGCCGTCGCCTGGCAGACGCTGGCGATCCCGGTCTCGCCGCTCTATTCCAAGGTTGGTCCGACCGTCTTTCCCTATCTGACCATGGTCGGCCTGATTGTGCTTTCCCTGCTGCTCATCCTCGCCGCGCTTCGCGGCGGCTGGCAGCCGGAGGAGGAAAAGGAAACGCCGACCGACTGGAAGGCGATGGGCTTCGTCGTCATCGGTCTGCTGGCCAATCTTGTGCTCATCCAGCCGCTCGGTTTCACCGCCGCGTCGGTCATCATGTTCGTTCTCGTCTGCTACGGCTTCGGCAGCAGGCATACGCTGCGCGATGTGCTCACCGGCCTGGTGCTGGCGCTGGCTGCTTATTTCGGCTTTGCCAAGGCGCTCGGCGTCAACATCGGCGCTGGTGTCGTCGAGAACCAGCTGAACATGGCGATCGACGCGTTCACCAGCACGCTGGGAGGCTGACGCCATGGATACGCTCGGCCATCTCGCACACGGTTTCGCGGTCGCTTTCAGCCCGACCAATCTTTTGTGGTGCCTGCTCGGCACGACGCTTGGCACCGCCATCGGCGTGCTGCCTGGCCTTGGGCCAGCACTGACCATCGCGCTGCTCTTGCCGATCACCTATCAGGTGGCGCCGGAGGCGTCCTTCATCCTGTTCGCCGGTATCTATTACGGCGCCATGTATGGCGGCTCGACGACGTCGATCCTGCTCAACACGCCCGGCGAGAGCGCGACCATCGTGACGGCGCTGGAAGGCAACAAGATGGCCCGCTCCGGCCGCGGCGGCGCAGCACTCGCCACCTCGGCGATCGGCTCTTTCGTCGCTGGCACACTCGGCACGCTGGGCGTCGCCTTTCTGGCGCCTATAGTGGTCAAGTTCGCGCTGGCCTTCGGCCCGGCGGAGTATTTCTCGCTGATGGTGCTGGCATTCATCACTGTTTCGGCGGTGCTTGGGTCGTCGTCGGTGCGAGGCTTGACCAGCCTGTTTGCCGGCTTTGTAATCGGGATGATCGGCGTCGATCTGCAGACGGGCCAGCCGCGCTTCACCTTCGGCATGACCGAGTTGCTCGACGGCGTCGACGTCATCATCGCCGCCGTCGGCCTGTTCGCGGTTGGCGAGACGCTCTACATGGCCTCGCGCCGCTATGCCGGCAAAGACGAGATCGTGCCACTGAAAGGCTCGCTCTACATGACGGCGGCCGAATGGGGGCGTTCGTGGAAGGCCTGGCTGCGGGGAGCGGCGATCGGCTTCCCGATCGGCGCCATGCCGGCCGGCGGCGCCGAGATCCCGACCTTTCTGTCCTATGCCATCGAAAAGAAACTGTCGAAGCACAAGCAGGAGTTCGGTACGGTCGGCGCCATCGAAGGCGTTGCAGGGCCGGAAGCCGCCAACAACGCGTCCGCCGCCGGCGTGCTGGTGCCGATGCTGACGCTTGGACTGCCGACCTCGGCGACGGCGGCGATCATGCTCTCGGCCTTCCAGAGCTACGGCATCAATCCGGGACCGCTGCTCCTGACGACACAGGCCGACCTTGTCTGGGGCCTGATCGCCAGCCTATTCATCGCCAATGTCATCCTGGTCATCCTCAACCTGCCGCTGATCGGTCTGTGGGTGCGGCTGCTGAAGATCCCGGCGCCGCAGCTTTATGCCGGGATCCTGGTGTTCGCCACTGTCGGCACCTATGGCATCTCGCAGTCCCCGATCGATCTCGTCATCCTCTATCTCCTGGGCGCCGCGGGCTTCCTGATGCGGCGGTTCGATTTCCCGACCGCGCCCGTCATCATCGGCATGATCCTGGGGCCGCTCGCCGAAACCCAGTTCCGCCGGGCGATGACCATCTCGAACGGCGACTGGTCGGTGTTCTACAAGCATCCGCTGTCGCTGACCCTGCTGACGCTCGCCTTCATCGGCCTGGTCGGGCCGCATGTCTGGGCCTTCATCGAGCACCGGCGGCGGCGCGGTCCCGAACATGTGCCGGGCGATGCCTGAGCGATCTGAAAAGATATGACAGACCTGCTTTCCGGTATCCGCGTCCTCGACCTGACCAATGTGCTCGCCGGGCCTTACTGTGCCTATCAGCTGGCCTTGCTCGGGGCCGACGTGATCAAGGTCGAGGGGCCGCATGGCGGCGACCTGGCGCGCCAGCTTGGCGGCTCGCCAAAGCTCAACAGCGCCGGCATGGGCGCATCCTTCCTGGCCCAAAACGCCGGCAAACGATCGGTCATGCTCGACCTCAAGAAGGAGACGGATCGCGAGCGCTTCCTGGACCTGGTCGCCAGCGCCGATGCGCTGGTGGAGAATTTTCGGCCCGGCGTGATGAAACGCCTCGGGCTTGACTACGAGATGCTGAGGGTGGTCCGCCCAGGCCTCGTCTATTGCGCGATATCGGGTTTCGGGCAGAGCGGGCCGATGCGCGACAACCCGGCCTATGACCAGATCATCCAGGGTCTTTCCGGGATCATGAGCATAACCGGCACGCCGGAAACCGCGCCGCTGCGCGTCGGCTATCCCGTCGCCGACACGCTGGGAGGCTTGGTCGGCGCGTTCTCGATCGCCGCGGCGCTGGTCAGGCAGAAGACATCGGGCGAGGGCGCGTTCCTCGACGTGTCGATGCTCGAATGCACGCTTTCCGCGCTTGGCTGGCCTGTTTCCAATTACCTGACGGCAGGGGTCGATCCCAAGCCGATGGGCAATGAGAACATGACGGCGGCTCCCTCCGGCGCCTTCCGCACCGGCGATGGGCTCATCAACATCGCCGCCAACAAGCAGGAGCAGTTCGTGACGCTGTGCCGGCTGATCGGACGGCCGGAACTGGCGTCGGACCCGCGCTTTGCCGAGCGTGAGACCCGCAAGCAGAACCGCGCCGCGCTCAAGGTCGAGATCGAGGATGCTCTGGCAAGCGATCCGGCGGCAATTTGGGAAGAGACGCTCAACCGAGCCGGCGTGCCGGCGGGCCGGGTACTGACGATCCCGCAAGTGCTGACCGAACCACAAGTGCTCGAACGCCAGGTGACGGCTCGTTTCGAGGATGTGGCTGGCATGGATGGGCCGCTGACCGTCCTGCGCGGCGGGTTCATGGTAGACGGTACGGCACCGTTGCCGACGCGGCCGCCGCCTGTGCTGGGCGAGCACATGGACGAGGTGTTCGCCGGCCTGCCGCCGCGCGCCAAGGCAAAGGCCCTGACATGAGCGGCGTGGAGAAGAAAACAGGCCGCGGGCGCGGCGAGGAATGGTGGCAGACCGGCATCATCGAGATGAGCCCCGGTGTGATCCGGCTGCGCGGCTACGAGATCCAGGACCTGATCGGCCGCGTCAGCTTCCCGGCTGTCATCTGGCTGATGCTGCGTGGCGAATTGCCCAGCGAAGACGAGGCGGCACTGCTCGGCATTGCCTTGGGGGCGGCCGTCGACCACGGGCCGCAGGCGCCGTCGATCGCCATCGCCCGCATGGCGGCCACCTGTGGCGTCGGCATCAACAGCGCCATGGCCTCGGCCATCAACGTGCTGGGCGACGTGCATGGTGGCGCCGGCGAGCAGGCGCTTTCCTTCTATGGCGATATTGCCGTGGCGCTTGATGGCGGCATGGGCCTCAACGAAGCGGTTTCGACACGTCTCGACCGGTTCTTCGGGCAGGAGAAGGGCTATGTGCCGGGGCTTGGCCATCGCTTCCATCCTGTCGATCCGCGCGCGCCGCGCCTGCTGGAACTGGTCAGAGATTTTGCCGCGCGTGGCGTGGTCAACGGCCGCTTTGCCGACATTGCCGAGGCGATCGAGGCCGACGTCGCGCGGCGCAAGGGCAAAAAAATCCCGCTCAACATCGATGGCGCCACCGCCGTCATCTATGGCGAGCTCGGCTTTCCGCCGCCGCTGACGCGCGGACTCTTCGTGCTGTCGCGTTCCGTCGGCATCCTGGCGCATGCCTGGGAGCAATCTCAGCAGTCCGAGCGCAACAAGGGGCCGCTGCCGCGCGAATGGCTGTGGGCCTATAGCGGCCCGCCGGCACGGCCGCTTCCTGAAGATGAGGGCGCGGACAATTGAGGCTTATGCCTGCTCGAGCGGCGCGGGCCCGGGAAGCTTCAAGGTGTTCACCAGCGTCGAGAGATCAGGCTCGTCGATGAGCATCGCGGCGTCGGCCGGCGCCAGCCAGGCCCGCTGCCGCCGCTTGGCTTCCTGCCAATCGGCAAGCTCTTCCGTCACTTCCAGCAGAAACACGACGACGTCGACGCGGACAAAGCGGTTGGCCAAGCGTTTCCAGTAGGAATAGGTGCCCGCCGGCTGCTTCAGCGTCTTGCCGAGCACGCCGGCTTCCTCCAGTGCCTCGATGGTGGCTGCCTTGCGTCCGCTCTTGCCTTTCATCGGCCATCCCTTGGGCACGATGAAGCGTCTCGTGGTTCTCGATGTGACCAGCATCACCTCGATGCCGCCATGCGCGTTCAGCCGGAAGGGGATCGCCGCCACCTGGCGGATCCTCTCGCCTTTCTTGGCTTGGCTTACGGCCTTTTTCTTGGTGGCTGCCATCTCAATAATCCAGTCGCTGCAATGCCCCTTAGCGTGCTGCGACGCCTTTGCAAAATCCAAACTGCCGCAGGGGCACCTGAAGTGCCCTATCATGTAAGTCGGCTAAATAAAAGAAGCTGCCGTTCGTCAGCGGCAGGTGCTCACGGCGGTGTTGCCGATTATCTGCGTCTGGCAGCTCGGCCTAACCTGCGGCACGACCGGCGGCGGTTGCTGGACGATGATGCGATCCTGGGCACGATACTGCTGTTGCTGCTGCTGAAACTGCTGCCGCTGAACCCGGTTTTGCAACGCCTGCAGATCGTTCTGCTGGATGACTGTGTTGTTTCTGACCGTGGGATTGAGCACCTGCGCGGAAGCGGGCATCGCAAAGCCGGCGCAAACCGCTCCAGCCAGCACCACCAAGGTTGATATCATCGATGAACGACGCGCACACATCCATCTATTCCTGCAAAAAAATCTCATCACACCAGATATATAGGGCTTTTGCCCGACGATGCCATGCGAGAATGCCGATCACCCTCACACCAACCGCGCCCGCTCAAGGGCTGCCACCCGCGCTGGCTGCGTGTTTCCGGCAAGGAAGAAGGGTCGGTTGCAGGTTTCAACTTTTTTCCACCAAGGAGTGGGAGATCGAAGGCCGCTTCGACGCGGCGGAGAATCTGCTGGCCCCCCCCGCATTGCACTTGACGGAGGCGATCGATTCGCCGCTCTATCGGGTCGGCGCCGGCCTCGAGCTGAATTGCGTCGATGGCGTCGTCATGTCCGTCAGATATAATGGCGCCTTCGGGGAAACGGTCAAACAGAATGCAGTCAGCGCGTCTCTCAAGGTCAGTTTCTAGGCTGGCTCGAGGCGGAGCCGGGCGGGAGAGATCTTGATGAGGAAATACGCGTATTTCGCAGCAGTGTTGGGTGCTGCCTGCATCTCAGGCCTGCCGGCCATGGCGGCGCAAACCAAGGGCGACAAGGTGGCGGCAACGCCGCCCTCCGCAGCTGACGTGCCGCAACTGCCGGGTGGTGCTTCGGCCTTGTCCGAAACCCATGGCGACTGGACGGTCAATTGCCAGATATCGGGCACGAACAAGGTCTGCAGCCTGTCGCACCAGCAGTTCAACAAGCAAAGCAACCAACGGCTTTTGGCGATCGAGCTATCGAGCAAGACCGGCGAGGATGCGACCGGAACGCTTGCCCTGCCTTTCGGTCTGGCGCTTGCCAAGGGTGTCGCGCTGACCATCGACGATCAGAAGCTCGACGGCAGCCTGCCGTTCAGCACCTGCCAGGTGGTCGGCTGCCTGGTGCCGGTGGCGTTCGATGCCAATGTCACGCCGCTGCTCAAGAACGGCACCACGCTCAAGATCGATGCGTTCGCGGCCGATACGGGGCAAGTCGTAAGCTTTTCCATCCCGCTCAATGGCTTCGGCGGTGCGCTTGCCCGCACGGCGGAGCTTTTGGCCAACTGACGGCTTGGCTCACCGCAAGCGACAGGATGTTGGCGGCAAACGCTTCCGCCGGCACTTGTCAGACGACGATGATTTTCAACCGCTCGGCGATGAGCGCGGCAAGCCGTGCCGCCACCTCGTCCTTGGTCATTTCAGGCCATTCCTCGACGCCGGCCTTCGACACGATCCGCACCCGGTTGCGATCACCCCCCATCACGCCTGAAGGACCGATGCCGCTTTGGTGCGACACATCGTTGGCGACGATGAGATCGGCCCCTTTTTTCGTGAGCTTGGCCTCGGCGTTGCGCAAGAGATCCTGCGTCTCGGCGGCAAAGCCGACGACCAGGCCTGGTCGCTGCTTGTGATGGCCGACACCCGCCAGGATGTCGGGGTTTTCGACCATGCGCAGCACCGGCGGGCCTTCGCCCGCGACCTTCTTGATCTTCTCACCGGCTGAATTCTCGGTGCGCCAGTCGGCAACGGCGGCGACGAACACCGCGGCGTCGGCGGGCAGAAGCTGTTCCACCGCGTCGCGCATCTCCTGCGCCCGTTCGACATGGAGGGTCTTCACTCCGGCCGGATCGGCGATGGTGACGGGACCGGAGACGAGGCGCACATCGGCGCCGAGCCTTGCCAATGCCGCGGCGATGGCGTGGCCCTGCTTGCCGGACGAGCGGTTCGCGATATAGCGCACCGGGTCGATTGGCTCGTGCGTCGGGCCCGACGTGACGATGATCTTGCGCCCCGCCAGTGGCCTGGGGCCGGCATCGAGCAGCGCCTCGACCGCGGCGACGATCTCAAGCGGTTCGGCCATGCGGCCTTCGCCGGCCTCATTGCTCTCGGCCATCTCACCCTTGGCGGGGCCCACGAAGGTGATGCCGTCCTTGCCCAAGCTCGCGCGGTTGCGGCGGGTGGCGGGATGCGACCACATCCTGGGGTTCATCGCCGGGGCCATCAGCACCGGCTTGTCGGTGGCGATGAGCACGGTCGAGGCCAGATCGCTGGCATGGCCATTGGCGAGCTTGGCCATCAGGTCGGCAGTGGCGGGCGCCACCACCAGGAGGTCCGCCTCGCGCGACAGCCTGATGTGGCCGACATCGTGCTCGTCATTGCGGTCGAACAGGTCGGTGAAGACATGGTCGGCGGAGAGCGCACCGACCGACAGCGTGGTGACGAACTCCTGCGCCGCCGATGTCATGACGACGCGCACCGCCGCGCCGCGCTCGCGCAGCCGGCGAATGAGATCGAGCGCCTTGTAAGCGGCGATGCCGCCGCCGATTATAAGCAGGATGCGCTTGTTGGAAAGCGTGCCTCGCGGCAAGCTCTTGCCTGCTAATGCCGACGCCGGGGTCGGGGTGCCTTGCGAAGTGGCCAGTTTGTGCAGCGCTTTCTCGATCTGGTCGAGACGGCCAACAGGGCCGACCTGGCCGTCGACGGCGGCCCGGATCATCACCCGCGCCTGTTCTTCCATGGAGCGATCGTTTTCCGCCGCCAGACGGCGCAGCAACTCCTTGACCTCATCGTCCAGGTTGCGGATCGTGATGCTGGCCATGTGATTGCACTCTACTCATCTTACTTGATGGCGATGATAGCAATGCAATCAAATTGCCGCAAGCAGCTGGCTTGCCGCGAACACAGGCCTAATGAAGCTTCCAGGCAATGTAGACCAGCGTCAGCGCGATCACCCATAATGCGACACGGCCGGAACGGCTGTAGCGCGCTTCGGCCTTGCCTATGGCGCGGGCGGTCGCCTCATCGAAGCGCAGGCCGTGCTCGGCCATCAGGTCGATCTCTCGCGACAGCCGTTCCGTACGGGCCGCGAGTTCCGGCGCCTGGCGGATCAGCGTCAGTATTGCCTTGCCGCCGTCGCGCGCGTCGGCCAGCAGGCCGCGCGGCCCGAGGTTCCCGGCTATCCAGCCGCCGACCACCGGTTCGGCGGTCTTCCACATGTTGAAAGCCGGATCGAGCGTGCGCGCCACGCCCTCGACAACCACCATGGTCTTCTGCAGCAGGATCAATTCCGGCCGTGTCGCCATGTCGAAGAGTTCGGTCACCTCGAACAGCAGCGTCAGAAGCTTGGCCATCGAAATGGTTTCGGCGGGTTGGCCATGGATCGGCTCGCCGATGGCGCGGATCGCCTGCGCGAAGGCAGAGACATTGTGCTGGCGCGGCACATAGCCGGCCTCGAAATGCACCTCGGCGACGCGCAGATAGTCGCGTGTGATGAAGCCGTAGAGGATTTCTGCGAGGAAGCGGCGCTCCTTCTTGCCAAGGCGTCCGGCAATGCCGAGATCGACGGCAACGATGGTGCCGTTCGCCTCGACGAACAGATTGCCCGGATGCATGTCGGCGTGGAAGAAGCCGTCGCGCAGCGTATGGCGCAGGAAGGACTGGATGAGGTTGGTGGCGATTGCCTTCAGGTCATGGCCGGCGCTTTGCAGGCCGGCGATGTCGTTCATCTTGACGCCGTCGACCCATTCCATGGTCAGCACGTCGCGGCCGGTGCGTTCCCAGTCCACCGAAGGGACGCGAAAGCCAGGGTCTTCCCTGGTGCTTTGGCCAAGTTCCGAGAGCGCGGCCGCCTCGAGGCGCAGGTCCATCTCGATCCTGGTGGTCTGCGCCAGCGTCTCGGTCACCTCGACCGGCCTCAGCCGGCGCGACGACGGTATGTATTTCTCCTGCAGGCGGGCGGCGAGGAAATAGCTTTCGAGGTCCTGGAAGAAGCGGCGGCGCACGCCCGGCCGGATGACCTTGACCGCTACCTTCCTGGCGACGCCACCATCGACGGTTTCAGCGGCATGGACCTGGGCGATGGAAGCCGCGGCGACCGGGTCGCCGAACTGCTTGTAAAGATCGCCGAGCCTGCGCCCGAGCGAGGCTTCGATGGCGGCCACCGCTTCCGCTGTCGGGAAGGTGTGCATCTTGTCCTGCAGCATTGCGAGATCGAGCGCCATGTCGTTGCCGACGACATCGGGCCGCGTTGCCAGGAACTGGCCAAGCTTGACGTAGGATGGGCCGAGCCGGACCACCGCCTTGGCCAGCCGATCGCTGCGCTCATAGGCGAGCGCGCGGCGGCGGGTGAACAGCCGCGCCAGCCGCCAGCCGAATTTCGGCAGGCCGGATAGTTCCTCGCCGGGCAAGGCGGCAACGACGCCCTCGCGCACCAGCACCCAACCGGCCCGTACGAGCCGGAACGCCGCGCTGACGGTGCTCATGGCCGCGTCCGCCCTACCGGTTCATCGAACTGGCGCAAGGCTCGTCGCGTGAGGAAGATCGGCGACGGCTTCAAAGCTTCCAGCCCGAATGCAGGGCCGCTATGCCGCCGGAATAGTTGCGGAAGGAGACGCGGTCGAAGCCGGCCCGAGAAATCATCGCCGCGAAGTTTTGCTGATTGGGGAATTTTGCGATCGATTCGACCAGATAGGAATAGGGCTCGCCGTCCCCGGTGACCAACTTGCCGATCCTGGGGATGGCATTGAACGACCAGGCTTCGTAGACCTTGTCGAGCAGCGGCATCTCGACCTCGGAGAACTCCAGGCACAGGAGACGGCCGCCGGGCTTCAGCACGCGCAATGCCTCGCCCAGGGCCACGTCGATATGCGGGACATTTCGAATGCCGAACGCGATGGTGTAGGCGTCGAAGCTGGCGTCGGGGAAGGGCAGTTCCTCGGCGTTGGCCTCGACGAAATCGGTGTTGCCGGACAATCCCTTCTTATCGGCCCTGTCGCGCCCGACGGCGAGCATCGAGCCATTGATGTCGAGCACGGTGGCATGGGCATGGCCATGGCTGGCATCGACGATGCGAAAGGCGATGTCGCCGGTACCGCCGGCAACGTCGAGCACGCGCCAGCCCGCGCGCTTGGGCGGATTGAGCCAGGCGACCATGGCATCCTTCCACAGCCGGTGCAGGCCAGCAGACATCAAATCGTTCATCAGGTCGTAGCGGTCAGCGACCTTGTGGAAAACATCGTTGACCAGGGATTGCTTCTCGCCTTTCCCTACACGCTTAAAACCATAGGAGGTTTCCATGCCGCCGGCGGCCGTGGTTCTCTCAACTGACATTTTTTTGATCCGTCATAAAACCGGCGGGACCATAGCCGATCGATGATGCGGGCGCTATTGTTTAAGGCGCGGTGTTCAGCCGCGCTTCCAGGTGGTGGGCTTCAAGACCTGGACTGACCGACGGGATGTTTGAATGCCTCTGAAAGCGGAACTGCACTGCCACATCGAAGGGGCAGCGGCGCCCGATCTCGTCATTCGCCAGGCGCAGAAATACGGCAAGGACACCTCGCCTTATATCCAGAACGGTTCTTTCGTCTGGCACGATTTCACCTCCTTTCTCGCCGCCTATGACTTCTCCGCCGACCTGTTCCGGACCGAGGAGGATTATGCGCGGCTGGCCGACCACTATCTGACCAGCCTGGCCCGCGATGGCGCCATCTACTCCGAGGTGTTCACCTCGCCCGACCACGCGACGAAAGCCGGGCTGTCATCCAAGGCCTACACCGATGCGCTCGGCGAAGGCATGCTGCGCGCCAAGGCAAAGACCGGCATCGAGGGCCGCATGATCGTCACCGGCGTGCGCCATGTCGGTGTCGAGTCGATCGAGCGCGCGGCACGCTTCGCGGCGCGTTGCGGCCATCCGCTGGTTACCGGGTTCGGCGTCGCCGGCGACGAGCGCATGGGCGAGATGGAGGACTATGTCAGGGCTTTCGAGATCGCGCGCGAGGCCGGGCTCGGCATCACCGTCCATGCCGGCGAACTGACGGGCTGGGAAACCGTCCAGGCGGCACTCGACCATATCCGCCCGTCGCGCATCGGCCATGGCGTGCGCGCCATCGAAAACCCCGACCTTGTCCGGCGCATCGCCGACCAGGGTGTCGTGCTGGAATGCTGCCCCGGCTCCAATATCGCGCTCAAGCTGTTCGACAGTTTCGCCGACCATCCCTTTCCCGCCCTGCAGGCGGCCGGCTGCAAGGTGACGCTCAACTCCGACGACCCGCCCTATTTCTGGACCTCGCTGAAGCACGAATACGATATCGCCGCCGAACATTTCTCGATGAGCGAAAAGGCGCTTGCCGCTGTCACCAGAACAGCCATCGAAGCCGCCTTCGTCGACAGGAAGACCAAGACAGCGCTGCTCGGTCGGTTGGACGCGAAAGTTCGGTGAACAGTCAGTAGTCGGTAGTGACGGTGCACGCATCGAGCGGTTGAAGGCCGGCGCTTTCACTGACGCAGGGACTCGCAAATCGGCTCACTATTCACTATTCACTACTCACTGTTCACCACTCACTATTCCGTCGGAGCACATCATGAAGGGCGTCACCGTCGTCGATCATCCGCTTGTCCAGCACAAGCTGACCATCATGCGCAAGAAGGAGACCTCGACGGCCGGCTTCCGGCGGTTGCTGCGTGAGATATCGCTGCTGCTCGGCTATGAGGTCACCCGCAATCTCGAACTGACGACGACAACGATCGAAACGCCTATGGAGACGATGGAGGCTCCGACGCTGGAGGGCAAGAAGCTGGTCTTCGCCTCGGTGCTGCGCGCCGGCAACGGCCTGCTCGAAGGTTTGCTCGACCTGGTGCCGGCGGCCCGCGTCGCCCATGTCGGCCTCTACCGCGATCATGAAACGCTGGAGGCCGTCGAGTATTTCTTCAAGGCGCCGAGCGACCTCGCCGACCGGCTGGTCATCGTCGTCGACCCGATGCTGGCGACAGCCAATTCGGCGATCGCGGCGATCGACAAGTTGAAAGAGCGCGGCGCCACCAACATCCGCTTCCTGTGCCTGCTGGCGGCGCCCGAAGGCATCGAGCGCTTTACCAAGGCGCATCCGGATGTTCCGGTCTTCACCGCGTCCATCGACCGCCAGCTCAACGAGAAGGGCTACATCATGCCCGGCCTTGGCGATGCCGGCGACCGCATGTACGGGACGAAGTAATACCCGAGCAATGTGCTTGGTATTTTTTACCAGGCGTTTACGCAAAGACGTGGTTCCGGCGCGCGTTAAAGCGGCAAACACCATCCGGCGCTAATGATCAGCTCTTCACAAAGGCCGATCCATGCTGCGCAAGCTTCTCATTCTCAGCGTCTTTGCCGGTGCGTCGGCATCGATCCCGGTCGTCTACCAGTCGAATCCGCGAATATTCGAAAACCTGCTGAAATCGGCGGTGACGGCCAAGCCAGCGGCCGAGACGCAACCGGATGTCAGCCTGGCCTCCGTTCCCGACAAGCCGGTAGCGCCGCTGCCGACCGGCCGGAAGGTCGTGGTCGCGGCGGACGGGCGCGGACACTTCTCGTCGACCTTCAGGCTCAACGGCCGTCAAGTCGACGGCATGATCGACACCGGTGCGACGCTGGTCGCGGTCAATATGTCGACGGCACGCCGGATCGGACTGTCGCTCAATCCCTCCGATTTCAGCCACGAAGTCAACACCGCCAACGGCACCATCAAGGCAGCCGTGGTGACGATTGATCGTCTGCAGATCGGCAGCATCAGCGTCGAAGGTGTGCAGGCGATCGTACTCGACGACAGGGCACTGCGCACCAACCTGATCGGCATGAGCTTTCTCAACAGACTCGGCAAATACCAGGCCGAAAACGGCACATTGCTGCTGGTTCAGTAGGTCCACTCAGCCACGCGGCAGAATCCGCCGGATGACCGACTTGTCGGCGGCCGGCTTCGAAGCGCCGATCGCATAGGCTGAAAGCACGGTCGCGGCTGCCGTCTCGGCATCGGACGGTGAGCGGGCGTGGATCAGCGCCAGCGCATCTCCGGCGCGTACTTCCGCGCCTATGGGCAGCAGCCTGGTGATGCCGACCGAGGGGTCGATCCTGTCGTCGGGCCGGGTGCGCCCGCCGCCCAGGCCGACGACCGCGAGACCGATGTCGCGGGTGGCGATGCCAGTGACGAAACCCTCCGACGTCGCCTTCACCGCGATTTCCGTTGCTGCTTCCGACAGATATTTCTCTGGCTTCTCGATGAAATCGGCGGGGCCGCCAAGCACCGTCACCATGCGCGCGAAGGTGGCGGCTGCGCGGCCGCTGGCGAGTGTCTCGGTGGCGCGTCGCATGCCGTCCTGGTTCGACGATACCAGTCCCGCCGACTGCAGCATTTCGGCTGCCAGCGCCAGCGTCACGTCCTCCAGCCGCCGGTCGCGCAGGCGGCCGGTCAGGAAATCGACGGCATTGCGCACCTCGACGGCATTGCCGGCGGCGGAGGCAAGCGGTTCGTTCATGCCGGTGATTAGCGCCGAGACTTTCAGTCCGGCGCCGCTGGCGACCTCGACGAGGCTATTGGCAAGCGCGGTCGCATCCCGGGATTTCTCCATGAAGGCGCCATTGCCGACCTTGACGTCGAGCACCAGCGATTGCAGGCCCGCCGCGAGCTTCTTCGACAGGATCGATGCGGTGATCAGCGGCACGGACTCCACGGTTCCGGTCACGTCGCGGATGGCGTAGAGCCGGCGATCGGCAGGTGCCAGGTCGGCGGTTTGGCCGATGATGGCGCAGCCGGTTTCAAGCACGGCTTTGCGGAACAGCGTGATGTCGGGTTGGCTGATATAGCCGGGAATGGCATCCATCTTGTCCAGCGTGCCGCCGGTATGGCCGAGGCCACGGCCCGAGATCATCGGCACATAGGCACCGCAGGCGGCAACGATCGGCGCCAGCATCAGCGAGACATTGTCGCCGACACCGCCCGTGGAATGCTTGTCGGTGACAGGGCCTGGCAAATCCGACCAGTCGAGCACGTCGCCGGAATCGCGCATGGCCAGCGTCATCGCCACCGCCTCGTCGCGGTTCATGCCGTTGAAGAACACCGCCATGGCAAAGGCCGCGACCTGGCCGTCGGTGACGGTACCCGACGTCACGCCGTCGATGAAGGTGGCGATCTCGTGAGGCGCCAGCCTGTGGCCGTCGCGCTTGTGACGGATGATTTCCTGTGGAAGCATCAGCTCTCCAGCAGCCCGTCACGGAACACGCGCTGCAGCACCGTTGCCAGCCGCGATCCGCCAACCGGCGCCATGTCCTTGGTTTCCTGGTGCGAAAGCTCGGCTCCGGTCATGCCGGCGGCCAAATTGGTGATGACCGAACAGGCAGCGACGCGAAGGCCGAGGAAACGCGCGAGAATCACTTCCGGCACGGTCGACATGCCGACGGCGTTGGCGCCCATGATGCGCGCCATGCGGATTTCGGCCGGCGTCTCGAAGCAGGGGCCCGAGAACCACATGTAGACGCCCTTGTGAAGCGCAGTGCCGGTCGCCTTCGCCGCGCCTTCGATCGCGTCGCGGATGCCGGCATCATAAGCTTCGGTGAGGCCGACGAAACGGCGGTCGCTGGGCTCGCCGATCAGCGGGTTGGTGCCGGAGAAGTTGATATGATCAGTGAGCAGCATCACCGAACCCGGCGGCATATCCGGATCGACCGAGCCGGCCGCGTTGGTGAGGATCAGTTTCGTGATGCCGATGCCGGCGAGCACTTCCAGCACCGGACGCATCGCCGCGGCGTTCCCATGCTCATAGTAGTGGGCGCGGCCGGACAGCATAAGCACGGGAACGCCGGCAAACAGCCCGGCGACCACTTGGCCGGCGTGGCCGCTGACACCGCTCCTGGGAAAGCCGGGCAGGTCGGCATAGGAGACGCGGATCGGATTCTCGATCCGGTCGACCAGGCCGCCCAGGCCCGAACCCAGCACAAGCGCGGTCGACGGCGCCAGGCCGTCCAGCCTTTCGATAAGGTGGTCGACCGTTTTTTGCGTCATATCAGCCAGCTCTTCATTTCAGAATGTCGCCGCGGAAGCCGTAGGGCAGCATGTCGCCCATGGTCACGGTTTCGGCCACGCCGGTGTTGTCGCAGAGATAGAGCTTCGTTTCCGGGCGGCAGAATTCGGCCAGTCGCTGGCGGCAGCCGCCGCAAGGCGAGCATTTGGCCATGCGTTCGGCAAGGACGGCGATTTCAACGATCTTGCCGCCGCCGCCCATGACATAATGGCCAAGCGCGGTGGTCTCGGCGCACCAGCCTTCCGGATAGGAGGCGACCTCGATATTGGCGCCTGTGAAGACGCGTCCGTCCTCGGTGCGTATGGCGGCACCCACCGGGAACTTGGAATAAGGCGCATAAGCCTTAGCCATGGCAGCCTTGGCCGCTTCGAACAGATCATGCGACATTCAGATGTTCTCTCCGATGATCGTGTGCAAACCCGGCGCTCGTCCGCGCCGAACTGTCGACCTTTAGCGTTCCTTGACATAGGGCACGCCGCCGGCGCGCGGCGGGATGGCCTTGCCGATGAAGCCGGCAAGCAGGATGACGGTGAGGATATAGGGCAGGGCCTGCATGAACTGCACCGACACCTTGCCGACAATGGGCAGCGGTGTTCCCTGCAGGCGGATCGACGCCGCGTCGAGGAAGCCGAACAGAAGGCAGGCGAACATGGCGTTGACCGGCTTCCATTTGGCGAAGATCAGCGCGGCCAGCGCGATGTAGCCCTTGCCCGCGGTCATGTCCTTCACGAAGCCGCCATTCTGCACCATCGAAAGATAGGCGCCTGCAAATCCGGTCAGGATGCCCGTGCAGATCAGCGCGCGATAGCGCAGCCAGGCGACCGAGATGCCGGCGGTGTCGACCGCGGCCGGATTCTCGCCGACCGCGCGCAGCCTGAGGCCAAAACGCGTGCGAAACAGCACCCACCAGGTGAACGGCACCATCGCAAAGGCGAAATAGACGAGGATCGAATGGCCGGAGATCAGTTCGGCATAGATCGGACCGATGATCGGCACGCCCCTGATTGCATCGGCGCCGGGCCAGATGATCGCCTCGAATCGTTCGCCCGGTTGCAGCGCCGGCGTGCGGCCACCCTGCTGGAACCATGCCTGGCCGAGAATGATGGTCGATCCAGCGGCGACGAAGTTGATCGCAACGCCCGAAACGATCTGGTTGCCGCGATGGGTGATCGAGGCAAAGCCGTGCACCAAAGCGAAGGCGACAGAGATCAGGATCGCCATGCCGAGACCGATAAGCGCCGAATGGAACACGGAAGCCGCGGCAGCACCCGCGAAGGCGCCGACCAGCATCTTGCCTTCGAGGCCGATGTCGAAAATGCCGGCCCGCTCCGAATAGAGGCCGGCGAGACAGGCAAGCAGCAGCGGCACCGACAGGCGGATGGTAGAGTCCAGCACCTGGATGATCGCGTTGAAGATATCCATCTCAGGCGCCCTTCCCGTTGACAGCCTGCATGCCCACCGATTTCGGGCTGAACGAGGCGAACAGAGCCTGGATATAGGGCCTGAACATATGCTCCAGCGCGCCGGCGAAGAGGATGACCAATCCTTGAATGATGACGATCATGTCGCGGCTGATTGCCGGCATCTCGAAGGCGAGTTCGGCGCCGCCCTGGTAAAGCATGCCGAACAGGATCGCCGCCAGCACGATGCCGACCGGATGCAGGCGGCCCATCAGCGCCACGGCGATACCGACGAAACCGGCGCCCGAAACGAAGTCGATCGCGACATTGTGCTGGTCGCCCATCACAGGGTTGAGCGCCATCATGCCGGCCAGCGCGCCCGAGATCATCATCGCAGTGATGATGATGCGGGTTTCCGAAATGCCGGCATAGCGGGCCGCTTTCGGGCTGTGGCCATAGGTGCGCATCTCATAGCCGAGCTTGGTACGCCAGATCAGCAGCCAGACCAGGAAAGCCATCACCAGCGCCAGCAGGAAGCAGATGTTGAGCGGGGCCGAGCGGATCTTGGCGCCGAACAATTCGATGATCCAGTTCAGTTTCGGCAGTTCCGCACCGGCGAGGAAGTTGCGCGTCTGCGGCGCCTGCGACCCTGCCGGCTTCAGCGGACCGACCAGCAGGTAGACCATGATCGAGGCGGCGATGAAGTTGAACATGATTGTCGTGATGACGATGTGCGAGCCGCGCTTGGCCTGCAGGTAGGCGGGGATAAACGCCCACGATGCGCCCACGAGCGCCGAGGCGACGATGGCCAGCGGAAAAGTCAGCCACCAGGGCAGTGTGCTGTCGAAGGAAAGGCAGACGATGGCGATGCCGAGGCCGGCGATGTAGGCCTGCCCCTCGGTGCCGATGTTGAACAGTCCGCAATGCGCCGCCACCGCCACCGAAAGCCCGGTGAATATGAAGGTCGTGGCGTAGAAGAGGGTGAAGGCGATGCCGGTGCCCTTGCCGAAGGCGCCTTCGACCAGGATGACGGCGGCACGGAAGGGGTTTTCGCCGACGAGCATGACGACGAAGCCAGCGACGATGAAGGCGACCGACAGGTTGATCAGCGGGATCAGCCCGTAGTCGGCCCAGGCCGGCAATTTGGCGTAAGGCGTGCTCATTGCGCCGCCTCCCGATGCTCGACACCGGCCATCAGCAGGCCAAGCTCGCCTTCGGTCGCGTCGGGGCCGCGCTCGCCAACGACCCGGCCGGCAAACATCACCAGGATGCGGTCGGAGAGCGAGCGGATCTCGTCTAGCTCGACCGAGACCACCAGCACCGCCTTACCCTGGTCGCGCATGGCGATCAGGCGCTTGTGGATGAACTCGATGGCACCGACGTCGACGCCCCGCGTCGGCTGGCCGACGATCAGCACGCCGGGGTCCTGCTCGATTTCACGCGCGAGCACGATCTTCTGCTGGTTGCCGCCGGAAAAATTGGCCGTCTTCAGGCGCGGATTGCCGGGACGAATGTCGTATTTCTCGATCTTGTCCCTGGCATCGGCCATGATGGCATCGATGTTGAGAAACGGTCCCCTGAGGTAACGGGGATCGTCGTGGTAGCCGAGGATGGAATTCTCGTTCTCCTCGAAGGCCAGCACCAGCCCGACATGGTGGCGGTCTTCCGGTACGTGGGCGAGGCCACGGTCGCGCAATTCGCCGGGATCGGCCTTGCCGGTGAGATCGATCGGCTTGCCGTCGAGCGTCACGGAACCGGAAACGGCGTGCCTGATGCCGGAAATCGCCTCAAGCAACTCGGATTGCCCGTTGCCGGCAACGCCGGCGATGCCGACGATCTCGCCGGCGCGCAAATCGAAGGAGACGTCGTCGACCATGGTGACGCCACGGGAATCCCTGACCGTCAGGTTCTTGACCGCGAGCTTGACGGCACCGGCCTCGGCTTCGCCCTTTTCGACCCTCAAGAGGACACGCCGCCCGACCATCAGTTCGGCCAGTTCCTCGACGGTGGTTTTCCTGGTCTCCCGGGTCGCCACCATCGTGCCCTGACGCATCACCGAAACGGTGTCGGTGATGGCCATGATCTCGCGCAGCTTGTGGGTGATCAGCACCACCGTCTTTCCCTGTTCCTTCAACTGCCTGAGGATGCGGAACAGGTGGTCGGCCTCGGCCGGCGTCAAAACGCCCGTCGGCTCGTCGAGGATCAGGATTTCGGCGCCGCGATAAAGCGCCTTCAGGATTTCCACACGCTGCTGCAGGCCGACCGGCAGTTCTTCGATGATCGCATCGGGATCGACTTCCAGCCCGTATTCGCGCTCAAGCCGGTCAAGCTCGGAGCGCGCCTTGGCGATGCTGCTCTTCAGAAGCGCATCGGTTTCGGCGCCGAGGATGATGTTCTCCAGCACCGAGAAATTGTCGACCAGCATGAAATGCTGGTGCACCATGCCGATGCCGAGCGCGATCGCGTCGTTGGGTGTCTTGATCGATGCCGGCTTGCCGCCGACGCGGATCTCGCCGCTGTCGGCCTGGTAGAAACCGTAGAGGATCGACATCAGCGTCGACTTGCCGGCGCCGTTCTCGCCGACGATGCCGTGGATGGTGCCGCGCGCGATCTCCAGATTGATGTCCCGGTTGGCGCGCACCGCGCCGAAACTCTTGTTGATGCCGATCAGTTCGATTGCGGCTTGCGCCATGCAGCCTGTCCCACTCTTATTTTTTTATCGCTTGGTCAAAACGCCTAGCATGGCACTCCGCCCATGCCAATTGTCCGGAGCAGCATCCACTCTCGACAAATCCCCGCGCGCTTGTCAATTTCGAACGTGGCCGAAGCTCTCACATTCGCTACTATGGCGAGGTCGATTTGACGTTGCGGCGCAAGGTGTCGCGGTACAAACTGGGGACTTTGCATGATGATGCCCGCCGACCGGCTGACGACGCTGGAAATCCGCGCCGCCGAGCAGGAGAAGACCATCGAGGAACTGTCGGGCCAGATCGCCGAGCAGTGGAAGGTGATCGACCGCATGCAGCGCAAGCTCGATGCGCTGACCGACCGCTTCCTGGCGATTGAAGAGCAGGCGGCACCGGATGTGCCGGTGACCAAGCCGCCACACTGGTAAGGAGAGGGGGAGGGCACGGATCATGGCCGGTGAGAGCGATCGTGTCGCAAGGGCCGGCGACTATGTGCTGGGCCTGATGAACGATGCCGAGCGCGAGCGCGCCGAGCGCGATCTCGAGATCGACCCTGCGTTCCGCGACGCGGTGGTGCAGCTGGCCGAGCGCATGCATGTCTTCGATCGCGCCGAAAAACCAGCCGGCGTCAATCATTGGGAACTGGTTACGCAGCGACTCGCCGAATTGCCGCAGATGCGAGGCGTTGGCCTGGGCGGCAACGATGCAAAGTCGCCGACAGTGATCCGAAGCCTGTCCCGACAGCCGTATGGCGTTGGCGTGCATTCGCTCGGCGGTCGGCGTGGACTTGTCGTCATGGCCGGGCTGATTGCGGCCTTCGCGCTCGGCTATCTCCTGGGCACATTGTGATCGAGCCGGCGCGACATCAGCATCATCGTTTCGCCGTCCTGTTCGCACAGCTCGATCGCGTCCCAGCCGAGCGCCACGTAGAACTCGCGCGCTTGCCAAGTGTAGAGGTAGAGCGTCTCGACGCCGGCTGACGCTGCATGCGCTTCGATCGCCTTGACCAGCGCGGTGCCGGTTCCCTTGCCTCGATGGCCGGCATCGACGACAAGCCCGGCCAGCCACGGTGTCAGATCATGCGCCGGTTCCAGTTCGTGGCGGACCAGCAGGCAGGTGCCTATCGGCACATCGTTCACACGGGCAACCAGAGCCTTTTCGAGGCCGTCGCTGGTCAGCAGGTTGCGAAGCCCTGCCGCATCCTCTTCCAGGGTCCTTCCCGTCCCCTCGAAGAAGGCGGCAATCCGCAGTCGCGCGACGACTTCGATGTCATGCCCGCGGATGGGTTCGATCGTTGGCTGCATTCCTCGCTCCATGCCAGCTTCGTTCGATCGGCAAAAGCAAAACCGCCGGGCTTTCGCCCGGCGGTTGCAGATCATGGCCGTACGGTGCCGCCGATCAATAGGGGCAGGCGTTGTCGGCGGTGTAGTCGTGCACCTTGACAGTACCGGCGATGATGTCGGCCTTGGCTTTTTCGACGGCCGCCTTCATTTCGTCGGTCACCAGTGCCTTGTTGTTGTCGTCCATGGCGTAGTCGACGCCGCCTTCCTTGAGGCCGAGATTCTCGACGCCACCCTTGAAGGTGCCGTTCTTGCCATCCATGAAGGCGGTGTAGACGGCAACGTCGACGCGCTTCAGCATCGAGGTCAGCACCTTGCCGGGCTGCAGGCCGTTCTGGTTGGAATCGACGCCGATGCCGAGCTTGCCGGCATCGGCCGCCGCCTGCAACACACCGACACCGGTGCCGCCGGCGGCCGCGTAAACCACGTCGGCGCCCTGGTCGATCTGCGTCTTGGCAATCTCGCCACCCTTGGCCGGATCGTTCCACGCCGCCGGCGTATCGCCAGTCATGTTCTGGATGACGTCGGTCGCGCCAGCGGACTTGGCGCCGCCGACATAGCCGCATTCGAACTTGCGGATCAGCGGGATGTCCATGCCGCCGACGAAGGCAACCTTCTTCGACTTCGACGCCATCGCGGCCATGATGCCGACGAGATAGGAGCCTTCATTCTCCTTGAACACCAGCGAGCGGACATTGGGCAGGTCGACCGCATCGTCGATGATGGCGAAGTTGAGGTCCGGGTATTCGGCCGCGACCTTCTTCAGCGCATCCTCCCAGGCAAAGCCGGCCATGACGATCGGGTTGTGGCCGTCCTCGGCGAAGCGGCGCAGCGCCTGCTCGCGCTGCGAGGCGTTGGACACTTCGAACTCGACATAGGCGACGCCGGTCTCGGTCTTGAATTTTTCGGCGCCATGGTAGGCAGCCTCATTGAAGGATTTGTCGAACTTGCCGCCCAGATCATAGAGGATGGCCGGCTGGACATCCGCGGCGAAAGCCGGAAGAACCATTGCGGTTGCGGCCAGAAGGCCGAGAACGATACGTTTCATGTGATCCACACCCTGTCGGTTATTTTTTCCGTTGCACACCGCCTGCCTGCCCGGTTCTCCGGCAAGCAAACGACGTTAGCCAGGAGTGTATTGCCCTCCCGCTCCCGGGCAATCTGGCACGGCCCGAAACAAAATTCACGCGGAATTTTGACCTTTTGGAAAAGCGTGCCACGGGCAAGCCACGCCGCGATCCGATCTTGCGTGCAAGCTTTCAGCAGCCGGCCGGAATGGTGCGGGAGATGGGTTCAGTTGGCGGCGAACTGTCCTGTGCGCCGCTGCCGCCGATAGCCGATGGCGTACAGCAGCAAGGCCAGCACCGCGAAGACGGCAAAGCCCGGCTGGTTGAGCACCCAGGCGATGACCGTGTCCCACAGCAGCGGACTGGCCTTGGCGCGCACGAAGGTTTCGAAGGCGGCCCGCGTGTCCGGCGAGACGGCCAGCCAACTGGCGTTGAGCGGGGTCAGCACAAGGGCCGAAGCCGCCACCGTGCGCGTCGTGTCGAGCACCGCCATGATGACGGAAACCGACAGCGCGACCATGGCCGCAAGACGAAAGACGAAGCGAAACATCAGGCTCTCCCCCGGTTCCCCCTGGACGCTGACCAGAAGACCACCGGCACATATCCGAAACAGAAATAGAATGCGTGCGGTTCAGCTGCAATCGCGATACGCGAATTTGAGGCCCGCGCTTTTCTGGGCCCTATGCGACCGGCTCGCGCCTGGGGCGGTGAACGAGCCAGACGGCAAGAATGCCTCCGGCAATGGCGCCGACCACCAGCCCGGCCAATCCGATGAAGGCGGCAAAGTAGCCGCAGCCGCCCTCGAAGCAGCTGACCTCGGCGACATCGGCGATCACCGAGCCAGCCAGGAATCCGCCAACGGCGCCAATGACCGCGCCCAGGACGATGCCGAGCAAGGCAGCCACGATGGAAACGAAGACCGACGGCGCTTCGGCCCGCGGCCTGGCATAGACGCCCTCGGCGCCCGACCCACGGCGCAGCAGATAGATGCAGAGCAGGCCGATGGCGATTTCGGCGCCGCCGATAAGCAGGCTCCTGGCGGAAAAGACGAAATCGGGCACGGCGAGCACATAGGCCTGCCTCGCCAGCACCCAGGCGATGGTCGCCACCTGCCAAATGATGAACTGGCGCGGGAAGCGCGCCGAGCGGCCAAAGGCAAGGCCGAGCAAATAAAGCCCCCACAGGATGGTGATGATGTCGACGGCAAGCCCGCCAAGGAGGAAATAGAAGATCCTGTCCGGCAGGCCGGAATTGCCGGTCAGCCACCAGGCCGAGGCCAGGCCGTAGACCGACCACGCCATGACGAAGATGAGCCAGCCCACCGGCACGTAGGACAGCCCGCTGTCCGGGCGTCCGGTTGGCGCCTGCCCCGGCATCCCACCGCTGGGTTGTTCACTGCCTGATGTCATGCCCGGACGATGCCCCCGCAAAGCCTCCGTTCCACTCGACAGGTGGCCCGCGACGAAGTCAAGCGCGGCCGGCCTTGCGGGCTCGCCTGTGCACATCATTCGGGGCGTCGGCACCTCGAAACGGATGCCGCGGCGGCCTCGCGAAGCGCTGTGTGGCCGGCAAAGCGAATAGACTGTCGTTATGGCTTGGCATTCGGCGCGGGATCGACTAGATGAGCCCCGCGCCTGTTGCTTTGACGGCTCAGGTGCCGGGGAGAGGTGTCCGCTGGTTGGCGGCACCCATAGCGCGGAAATCGCTACTCCTCCCTGAAGGGACTGCATTGTCCCCAACCCGCGCGGCGAAACCGGCCGTCGCGAAAAATGCAAGGACGGAGAGGTGGCCGAGTGGTTGAAGGCGCACGCCTGGAAAGTGTGTTTACGGGAGACCGTAACGCGGGTTCGAATCCCGCTCTCTCCGCCAGCTTCCCTTTTCGCCGGGCGCTTCTGGGTGCAGTCTAGCATACTAGCATCTCGACTATCGAACCTTAATCCGTCTTCTCGCCGGTCCGACGGAGTAGCAGCCATGGCCGGTGGATCAGGATGCAAGATTTCCGGCGCACTCAGGCGTGCGTTTCGCAAACGGTCCTGTTTGCTCCGGAACCTCCCAGCTCGCGATGCGTTACCCGGCGTCTCATCATAGATCCCCGCCAGGATTTTCTCCGAGAACCGCGTCCAATCAGGAGCCCGCTTCATGTATGACAAGCTGTTTCATTCGCCCGTCGCACTGACCGTCGGTCTCGGCTTCAAGCGCGAAATCGCCTCGCTGGCCGAAATGCACGATTTCCTGACCAACTGGACGACCTCCCGACGTGGTCCGCTTTATCGCAATGCCGTCGAGGCGTGCAGCCTGGCCTTGGAAGGCTGCATCACGAGGGACGAGGCGCGCCATGCGCTTGTTGAATTCGCGGAAGCCACCGGTATTCTCTGGCCCGAGATCGAGCCGGTCATCGTGGCGAGGGCCGTCGCACGCGGCCATGGCGGCTACGCCGCCTGATCGTTCGAGCTGTCATTGCGATGGCCGGTTCGTACGGCCGCTCCCCCGAAAGCCCGGCTTGGCCCTCCGAGCCCGGCTTTTCCGTTCCATCTTGCGGAGGGTCCGCAGACCAGGCCGCGGTCAATCGCACCAACTCGATGAGATGACGAGCGATGCCTCGAAGACATGGCGCCCGCTCTCGTCGCGCACCTTCACGGTGATGGCCGTTCGGTCGTTTTCGATCATCTCGTCGCGAATGATGTCGGGCAGGATAAGGATTGCCTCGCGCCGCAGACGCTCGCGCGAGTCGAACACCTGACCATGGTCATCCACCGTCAGGCCATCGCCATTGTAAAGGTCGAGAAAGTATCTGGGCATGATGCGGCCGGATCCCGAGCTGATGAAATTTCCAAAAGAGACTTGAGCGACAATTCGCGGGCTAAGCCGTTGTTCCATCAGAGATGATCTTCGTTGGCGAATAAGCGCCTTCTAACAAATGTTAATGCCCGCCGGCGCCCGACAACCTAGTGCTTCGGTAGCCGCCTCTTGCTTTCGACAGTTGGCGATCGGCTCTGAGCCCTTTCGCTGGAGATAGCGGTGCTGGAATCCCTGTATCTGAATCTCGCCCAGCACGACGCGCTTTCCGATGCCGAAAAGGCGCTGCTGGCTGAGGCCATGACTTTCGAGCGGCATTTCGCGGTCGGCCAGGATATCGTCGCATCGGGCGCACGGCCCACCCATTCGACCCTGATCCTCGACGGTTTGGCAGCGCGCTACAAGGTGCTCGAGAACGGCGGCCGGCAGTTCACCTCGCTGCAGGTGCCTGGCGATTTCGTCGATCTCCACGCCTTCCTCCTGAAGACGATGGATCACGGCATCGTTGCCATGTCGCCCTGTCATGTGATGTTCGCCGATCACAGCCGGCTTCGCGCCATCACCGAGGAAGCGCCGCATCTGACGCGGCTGCTGTGGCTGGACACGCTGGTCGACGGCGCCATCCATCGCGAGTGGATCGTGGCGATGGGCCGCCGCTCCAAGACCTCACACCTGGCCCATCTCCTCTGTGAGCTTTTCGTACGGCTGCAGGTGGTGCAGCGCACCAACGGCATGAGCTTTCACCTGCCGCTCTCACAGGCCGAGCTGGCCGATGTGCTCGGTCTTTCCGTCGTACACATGAACCGCGTCATCGGTGCCTTGCGCAAAGTCGGCGTCGTCAACTGGGCAAATCACACGGTGACAATCCTGGATTGGCACAGGCTCCAGGAAATCGCCGAGTTCGATCCGACCTATCTCAGCCTGACGCGGGAGCCGCGGTAGAGCGTTCCCAGCAAGGCCGCAAAGCGCGGCGGCATATCCTTCCCGGCAATCCGCGTCGACGAGCTGCTCTTCGACGGCGAGCCGCGCCGGAAACCTTTATAGAATTCCTATTTCTTTCCCATCCGCCCCGTCTCGAACCTTTATGGCGATCGGGTCATATTCACGTCGAGCAAAAGCCCTCGGACGCCGCCCAGTGCAGTGCGCCGTCTCACGGTATTGCCGACCTGTCTTTGGCAGGCGAACAGTAGAAACTGGAAGCAAGGAAAAGCACAATGGACATTATTGTTCTTGGGATCGGGGTTTTGTTCTTCGGCCTGTCCATCGTCTACGTCAAAGCTTGCGACAGAATTTAAGCTGAAGGATCGAACCATGCTTGTCGATTACATCCTCGGCGGTGGCGTGACCTTGTTCCTGCTCGCCTACCTCACCTACGCGCTCATTCGTCCAGAACGCTTCTGAAGGCACGGAAAGCCACAGCCATGACACTGAACGGATGGATACAGATACTCCTCTATTGCGGGATCCTCGTTTTGCTGGTGAAGCCGCTTGGCTTCTACATGCACCGCGTCTTCAATGGCGATCGCACACCGCTTTCACCGGTCCTCGGCCCGCTCGAGCGCGGGCTCTACCGCATTTGCGGAACCAGCGAGCGGGAAGAACAGCACTGGACCACCTATGCGGTGGCTCTCCTGATGTTCAACCTGGCGGGCTTCCTGCTGCTCTATGTCCTGCAACGCCTGCAAGGCAGTCTGCCCTACAATCCGGCCGGCATGAGCGCGGTCGACCCAGCGCTCGCCTTCAACACCGCCGTAAGCTTCACGACCAACACCAACTGGCAGAACTACGGCGGCGAAAGCACGATGTCCTACCTCGTGCAGATGGCCGGGCTGACGGTCCAGAATTTCGTTTCGGCCGCCACCGGCATCGCCATTGCAATCGCGCTGATCCGCGGCTTCGCCCGCGCTTCCGGAAGATCGATCGGCAATTTCTGGGTCGATATGACGCGCGCCACGCTCTATGTGCTCTTGCCGCTCTGCGTCGTGCTCACCCTGGTCTATGTCTGGCTCGGCATGCCGCAGACGCTGGGGCCTTACGTCGACGCCACGACGCTTGAGGGCGCCAAGCAGACCATCGCGCTGGGGCCGGTCGCCTCGCAGGTCGCCATCAAGATGCTCGGCACCAATGGCGGCGGTTTCTTCAATGCCAACGCGGCACATCCATTCGAGAATCCCGACGCCGTCTCCAACCTGATCCAGATGCTGTCGATCTTCGTCGTCGGCGCCGCATTGACCAACGTCTTCGGCCGCATGGTCGGCAATCAGCGCCAGGGCTGGGCGATCCTCGCCTCCATGGGCGTGCTGTTCATCGTTGGCGTCGCTGTCTGCTATTGGGCGGAAGCCGCGGGCAATCCGCTGGTGCATGCGCTGGGCATCGACGGCGGCAATATGGAAGGGAAAGAGACCCGCTTCGGCATCGCGCTCTCGGCTTTGTTCGCCGTCATCACGACGGCCGCTTCCTGCGGCGCGGTCAACGCCATGCACGATAGCTTCACCGCGCTCGGCGGCATGATTCCGCTCATCAACATGCAACTCGGCGAGGTCATCGTCGGTGGCGTCGGCGCCGGCTTCTACGGCATGCTGATGTTCATCCTGATCGCCGTCTTCGTTGCCGGCCTGATGGTCGGCCGCACGCCCGAATATCTCGGCAAGAAGATCGAGGCGAAGGAGGTCAAGATGGCGATGCTGGCGATCCTATGCCTGCCGCTGGCGACGCTGATCTTCACGGCGATCGCGGTGGTGTTGCCGAGCGCGGTGGCGTCGATCGCCAATGGCGGGCCGCACGGCTTCTCCGAGATTCTCTACGCCTACACCTCGGCGGCGGCCAACAACGGTTCGGCTTTCGGCGGCCTCAGCGGCAACACGCCCTGGTACAACATCACGCTCGGCATCGGTATGCTGATGGGCCGCTTCCTGGTCATCATCCCGGCGCTCGCCATCGCCGGCGCGCTGGCGGCGAAGAAGACCGTCCCCGCCTCAGCCGGCACCTTCCCGACCGACGGTCCGCTGTTCGTCGGGCTGCTGGTCGGCGTCATCGTCATCGTCGGCGGCCTGACCTTCTTCCCGGCGCTCGCCGTCGGACCTGTCGTCGAGCACCTGGCGATGATCCATGGACAGACATTCTGAGGCAGACATGTCCTGGTTCAGCAACAAGCGCCGCAATATCAGGCATCGGGCCGATCCGGGGAAGGAGGGGCTGCCGCCTCCCTTCCCGACCATGTCGACGTTTCTTGGGCTTGCCGCCGCCATGATCGCGCTTTGGCTGCTGGCCTACGGGCTTCCTCATCTTTTTTCGGCATCCGACCAATCGCCGCCGCACACCAACACTGAAGCCGGAGCTTCAAAATGAGTCAGTCAAAGTCAGCCAGCATCATGGATGCCGGCATCCTGTGGCCCGCCATCGGCGGCGCCTTCCGCAAACTCGATCCGCGCACGCTGGCCCGCAACCCGGTGATGTTCGTCGTCGCCGTCGTCTCGGCGCTGACATCGGTGCTGTTCGTCAAGGACCTCGTCACCGGCGGCGGTGATTTGCTGTTCACGCTGCAGATCATCATCTGGCTGTGGTTCACCGTGTTGTTCGCCAATTTCGCCGAAGCCGTCGCCGAAGGGCGCGGCAAGGCGCAGGCGGATTCGCTGCGCAAGGCTCGCACCGAAACCCAGGCTAAGCTTTTGACCGGCGTGGACCGCACCAGGTTCAAGCTGGTACCCGGCACCAGCCTGAAGGTCGGCGATATCGTTCTCGTCGAAGCCGGCGACATCATCCCGTCCGATGGCGAGGTGGTGGAAGGCGTCGCCTCGGTCAACGAGGCGGCGATAACGGGCGAATCCGCGCCGGTGATCCGCGAATCCGGCGGCGACCGATCGGCCGTCACCGGCGGCACGCAGGTGCTGTCGGACTGGATCCGCGTGCGCATCACCGCCGCCGCGGGCCACACATTCCTCGACCGCATGATCTCGCTGGTCGAAGGCGCCGAGCGCCAGAAGACGCCCAACGAGATCGCGCTCAACATCCTGCTCGTCGGCATGACGCTGATCTTCGTGCTGGCCACAGCGACCATCCCGAGCTTTGCCCACTACTCGGGTGGCTATATTTCGGTGACCGTGCTCGTCGCGCTGTTCGTGACGCTTATCCCGACCACGATCGGCGCGCTGCTGTCGGCCATCGGCATTGCCGGCATGGACCGGCTGGTGCGCTTCAATGTGCTGGCCATGTCGGGTCGCGCCGTCGAAGCCGCCGGCGACGTCGACACGCTGCTCCTCGACAAGACCGGCACCATCACGCTCGGCAACCGCCAGGCGACGGAATTCCGCCCGGTCAAGGGCGTCAGCGAGCAGGAACTGGCGGACGCGGCACAGCTTGCCTCGCTCGCCGACGAGACGCCGGAAGGCCGCTCGATCGTGGTGCTGGCCAAGGAAAAGCATGCCATCCGTGCCCGCGACATGGCGACATTGCATGCTGCCTTCGTGCCCTTCACCGCCCAGACCCGCATGAGCGGCGTCGACATCGACGGTTCGTCGGTACGCAAAGGCGCGGTGGATTCCGTGCTCGCCCATGTCAGCCAGGCGACATCGACCAGCTGCGCGACGCGCCCGAACAGCGACACGATCAGGGATTTGCAGGCGATCGCCGACGACGTCGCGAAATCCGGCGGCACGCCGCTGGCGGTCGAGCGGGACGGGCGCCTGCTGGGTATCGTGCACCTCAAGGACATCGTCAAAGGCGGCATCCGCGAGCGTTTCGCCGAGCTGCGCAAGATGGGCATCCGCACGGTCATGATCACCGGCGACAACCCGATGACGGCAGCCGCCATTGCGGCCGAAGCCGGCGTCGACGACTTCCTTGCCCAGGCCACACCGGAGGACAAGCTGAAGCTGATCCGCGACGAGCAGGCCAAGGGCAAACTGGTCGCCATGTGCGGCGACGGCACCAACGATGCGCCAGCCCTTGCGCAAGCCGATGTCGGCGTCGCCATGAACACCGGCACGGTCGCTGCTCGCGAGGCCGGCAATATGGTCGACCTCGACAGCGATCCGACCAAGCTTATCGAGATCGTCGAAATCGGCAAGGCGCTGTTGATGACCCGCGGCTCGCTGACTACCTTCTCGATCGCCAATGACGTGGCCAAGTATTTCGCCATCATCCCGGCCATGTTCGCCGTCTTCTACGTCGCGCCCGGCCAGACCACAGGTCCGCTGCAAGCGCTCAACATCATGCATCTGGCGACACCGCAGAGCGCCATCCTGTCGGCCATCATCTTCAACGCGCTGATCATCATCGCGCTGATCCCGCTGTCGCTGCGCGGTGTGAAGTACCGGGCGATCGGCGCGGGTGCGCTGCTCAGCCGCAACCTTCTCGTCTACGGTCTCGGCGGCATCGTCGTGCCGTTCGTCGGCATCAAGACAATCGACATGGCCGTCACCGCCCTTGGCTTTGCATAAGGATCATTCCGATGCTCAAGCAGATCAGACCCGCGATCATCATGATCGTTTTCTTCACCGTGCTGACCGGGCTCGTCTATCCCATCGGCATGACCGGCATCGCCCAGGCGCTGTTCCCGCGCCAGGCCAATGGCAGCCTGATCGAGAGGGGCGGCAAGGTGATCGGCTCCGAACTGATCGGCCAGGCTTTCGCCAGCGACACGTATTTCCACGGACGGCCGTCGGCTGCCGGCAACGGCTACGATGCCAGCGCCTCCGGCGGCTCCAACCTCGGTCCGACCAACCCGAAGCTGATCGAGCGCATCAAGGGCGACGCGGAAAAGCTGAAGTCTGAGAACCCGGACCAGCCGGTGCCGATGGACCTGGTGACGACGTCCGGCAGCGGCCTTGATCCGCAGATCAGTCCCGAGGCCGCTTATTCCCAGGTTCCGCGCGTGGCCAAGGCAAGGCGCATCGACGAGGCCAAGGTCAAGGCGCTCGTCGACAGCCAGGTCGAGGACCGGGAATTGGGCGTGCTCGGCGAGCCGGCGGTTAATGTGCTGGCCCTCAACCTGGCGCTGGATGCCGCGAAGTAGGTGATGTCCGGCGCCGGGGATCGACACGGTCCCCGGCGCCATTCATGATCGGACCCGATGCCGGACGACAGAAGCTACGTCGAAAACAGACCATCTCCCGACGCGCTGCTAGAGCATGCCGAGCGGGAAGGGCGCGGCCGTCTGCGCATATTCCTGGGCGCGGCACCCGGTGTCGGCAAGACCTACGAGATGCTGATGTCGGGTCGTGCCAGGGTGGCCGACGGTGCCGACGTGGTGATCGGCGTGGTCGAGACGCATGGCCGCAAGGAAACACAGGCCCTGGTCGAGGGGTATGAAGTCATTGCCCGCCGCAGGGTCGACTACAAGGGGCGCGTCCTCGACGAGATGGATATCGATGCCATCCTTGCCCGGCGTCCGGCGCTGGTCCTGGTCGACGAACTCGCCCACACCAACGCGCCCGGCAGCCGCCACCCCAAGCGCTATCTCGATGTCCAGGAAATCCTGGCGCGGGGCATAGACGTCTATACGACGCTGAACATCCAACATGTCGAAAGCCTGAACGACGTCGTCGCCCAGATTACCCGGGTCAGGGTGCGCGAGACGGTTCCAGACTCCATCATCGACCAGGCGGATGATGTCGAGATCATCGATCTGACGCCCGACGACCTGATCAAGCGGCTGGAGGAGGGCAAGGTCTATTTCCCCAACACCGCGCAGCGCGCCGTCGAGAACTATTTTTCGCCCGGCAATTTGACGGCGTTGCGGGAACTGGCGCTGCGCCGAACCGCCCAGCGCGTCGACGAGCAACTGCTCAACCACATGCAGTCCCACGCCATCCAGGGTCCGTGGGCGGCGGGGGAGCGGGTTCTTGTCTGCGTCGATGCCCGTCCGGGCGGGGCAGCCCGCATTCGCTACGCACGCAGGCTGGCTGACAGGCTTCGTGCGCCATGGACGGCGCTTCATGTCGACACGCCCCGCTCCGCCGGCATGTCCGAGGATGACAAGGACAGGCTCGCCACACTGCTGCGCCTTGCCGAGCAGCTCGGTGCCGAGGTGACGACCATCCCGGGCCAGAGCGTCGCGCAGGACATCGTTCGCCATGCGACGGCCAACAATTTCACCCACATCGTGGTCGGCAGGCCGACCCGGTCGCGCTGGCGCGAACTGATCGAAGGGTCGCTCACCTATGATCTGATCCGCAATGCCGGCGACATCAGCGTCCATGTCATCTCCGGAACGGAGCGGGACACCGAAACGTCTTCCAGGAGAGTGAACGCGGCAGCCGAGGAAAGGCATTTCCAGGCCAAGCCGTATTTGCTCGCCACGGCTTACGTTGCCGGATCATTGGCCGTCAGCACCGTTCTCGACCAGTTCCTCGACGTTCGCAATCTGGCGATCGTCTTCCTGCTCTCCGTGCTGACGTCGGCGGTGGCTGGTGGTCTCTGGCCGGCGCTTTACGCCTGTTTCCTCAGTGTCCTTGCCTTCAACTATTTTTTCCTCGAGCCACGCTACACGCTGACGATCCGCGATCCCGAGAGCATCGTCGCGATTGCCGTCTTCGTCGCCGTTGCCGTCATCGCCAGCAACCTGACGGCGCGCGTGCAGCGTCAGGCCGCCGCCGCCCGCTCGCGGGCGCGGGCAACCGAGGACATCTATCTGTTCTCCAAGAAGCTCGCAGGCGCCGGCACGCTCGACGACGTGCTCTGGGCCACCGCCTTCCAGATCGCCTCGATGCTGAAGCTGCGCGTGGTGCTGCTGCTGCCGGAAGAGGGCACGATCACCGTCAAGGCAGGCTATCCGCCCGACGACACGCTGGCCGAGGCCGACATTGCCGCCGCACGCTGGGCCTGGGAGCACAACCGTGCCGCCGGACGCGGCGCCGACACGCTTCCTGGCGCCAAGCGCCTCTATCTTCCCTTGCGCACGGGACGCACCGCAATCGGCGTCGTCGGCCTCGACAATGACAAGCAGGGCCCGCTTCTGACGCCCGAGCAGCAGCGGCTGCTCGACGCGCTGGCCGATCAGGCGGCGGTGGCGATCGAACGCATCCAGCTCGTTGCCGATGTCGACCGCGCCAAGCTCGCGGCCGAAGCCGACCGGCTGCGCTCGGCGCTGCTGACCTCGATTTCGCATGACCTGAAAACGCCGCTCGCCGCCATCATGGGCGCGGCCGGCACGCTCAAGGAATTCGCGCCCGACCTCCCTGAGCAGGACAGGGCCGAGCTCCTGTCGACCGTGATCGACGAATCGGAGCGGCTGAACCGCTTCATCGCCAACCTGCTCGACATGACCAAGATCGAATCCGGGGCGATGGAGCCGAACTACGCCCTCCATTATGTTGGTGATATCGTCGGCACGGCGCTCGACCGTGCCCGCAAGATCACCAGCGAGCACAAGATCGAGGTCGATATTCCGCCCAACTTGCCGATGCTGCGGCTCGATCCCGTGCTGTTCGAACAGGTCCTGTTCAACCTTCTCGACAATGCCTCGAAATATTCGCCGCCCGGCTCGACGATCCGCGTCCAGGCCTGGGCGGACAATGGCTCCATCATCGTGCGGATCATGGACGAGGGACCGGGCATTCCGGCGCAGGACCTGGAACGTGTCTTCGATACCTTCTACCGGGTGCGCAAGGGCGATCAGGTGCGCGCCGGCACCGGGCTCGGCCTGTCGATCTGCCGTGGCTTCGTCGAGGCGATGGGCGGCACGATCGCGGCCGCCAACCGGACCGACCGCCCCGGTGGCGCCTTCACCGTCACGATGCCGGTGCCGGCGCAAGCGCGCGATATCGGCAACCGCGGCGACGAGCCCGGCATGGATCAGCCTCGATGACCAATTCGAATGTCAGGATACTGGTCGTCGACGACGAGCCGCCGATCCGCAAGCTGCTGCGGGTCGGCCTTGGCAGCCAGGGTTACGCGGTCAGCGAGGCGCCGAACGCCAAGCTGGCGATCGAGCTGATGGAACAGGAGAAGCCGGACCTGGTGCTGCTCGATCTCGGCCTGCCCGGCATGGGGGGCCATGACCTCCTGCGCAAATGGCGTGAGGAGGGCGTCGACGTTCCCGTTGTCATCCTCTCCAGCCGCACCGACGAGGCCGGCATCGTCAGCGCGCTCGAACTCGGCGCCGACGACTATGTCACCAAGCCGTTCGGCATGAACGAACTGGTGGCACGCATCCGGGTGGCGCTGCGCCACAAGTTCCAGCAACAGGGTGAGAAGCCGATATTCCAGAGCGGTGACCTCAGCGTCGATCTGGTCAAGCGCGTCGTCAAGGTCGAGGACAGGGAGGTAAAGCTCTCGCCGAAAGAGTACGACATACTGCGCATCCTGGTGCAGCATGCCGGCAAGGTGCTGACCCACCACTTCATCCTGAAGCAGATCTGGGACGATTCGACAGACGTGCAGTACCTCAGGGTCTATGTCCGCCAGCTCAGGCAGAAGATCGAAAAAACCCCCGACCAGCCGCGCTACATCACCACCGAGACCGGTGTCGGCTATCGCCTGCGTGTCGAGTGAAATAGCCTGTCCGATAAACCTGCGTCAGCCGATCGCCTCCAGAGGCCGATTTGCCGCCGCCGATATCCGCAAGGCGGCGAGACAGCCCAGAATGCCGAGTGGCACGAAGGCAAGGAACAGCCAGCTCGCGACATTGGCCGCCGCGTCGTGATTCAGGCCTTGCGAAAAGCCGCTGGCATTGGCGACGATGCCGGCAATAGCGGCGCCCACGGCATAGCCGATGCGCTGCATGGTCGGCACCGCCGCCGAGGCGATGGTCTGCTCGTCGTCCGGTGCGGAGGCGACGATGACGCGGGTCAGGAACGGCCAGGCAATGCCGAAGCCGCCGCCCTGCAGCAGGGCGCAGACCAGGATCAGCGGGATCGAGCCCAGCGGTATCGTGTAGGCGAAGCCGGCGATGCCCGCCGCGATCATCAGCGCGCCGCAGACGATGATCAGCCTTTCGCGTCGCGGCGGCGCGTTGGCGACGAGGATCGACAGGATCGACCAGGCGATCGATTCGGCGGCGATGATGTAGCCGGTGGTCAGCAGCGGAATGTCGTGCAGGCTGGTCAAGAGCAGCGGCCCGTAGACGCCGAAGGAGCAGGTCGCGATGGAAAAGGCGGCGACCATCGTCATGCCGGCGCCGACCGGCGTGCGCCAGGAGAACAGCCGCGCCGGGAACAGCCTGGAGCGCGGCTTCAGCGCGTCGACGTAGAAAAACAGCGCGAGGCCCGTCAGGCCCAACAAGATCAGCAGCGAGGAACGCAACAGGGCGATGTCGACGCCGGCCGAGGCGATCAGCAGCACGGCGACGGCAAGACAACCAAGCGCCACGAAAGGGAAGGGCGGCGCCTTGCCGGCACTCGTGCTGGGTTTCTTCGCCTCCGGCGTGTTGAGTACGAGGAAGCTTGCCAGCGCCATGGCGGTGCCACCGAGTGTGAAGACGCCGAAGGCCCAGCGCCAGGACAGCAATTCGGTCATAACAGCGCCGAGCAACGGTCCGCTGAACGCCGCGACGCCCCAGATAGCCGACATGATACCGAAAAGCTGCGGCCAGATGGCACGCGAAAACAGCCGCTCGACCGAGACGAAGGCCAGCGATACCAGCGCGCCGCCGCCGAGGCCCTCGATCAAGCGGCCGGCAAGGAACAATTGCATCGACGGCGAGGTGGCGCAGATCAGCGCGCCGGCGGCATAAAGCAGGGCCGCGACCACCATGTTGGTGCGCAGCGGAACATAACTCACCAGGCGTCCGGCGGCGGCACCGGCGACGATGGCGCCGAGTTCGTAGATCGCCAGGGACCAGCCGACGAGCTGTACGCCGGCCAGTTCGCTGACCATGGCCGGCATGACCGTCGCCACCATCGTCTCATTGGTGGCGTGCAGCAGGATGCCGAGGCTGATGAAGCAGAAGCGGGCGAGGTCGCCGCTTGCCCACAATGCGCGCCAGTCGACCTTGTTGCTGGTGATTTCAGTCATGTTCACCCCTGCCTTTGCCTATCTCGCTTGTAGCGCATGGTGCCAGAGGCCAGTGCGGGCTTCCGGCAGGACCATAAGGATCGACAGCGCCGTATCCAGGCGCTGTCTACCCAAGGGCAGGCTTCTAAAACCTCAAGCATGGTTGAGTTCAAGCGGCTTTTTTGCAGACGTCGCGAAGCCTCTCAATTTCGTCATCCTCGGGTCTGCGCCGCGTCGCTACGCTCCTAGCTCCGCCCGTGGATGACGAATCGCTGCGGAAGCCGCCCTCATGGCCCAGTCAATTCTCGGTGCTGCGCAACTGGAATTGGCTGACGCCGATGGCGAGATTGATGCCGGTCTGCGTCTGCAGGCTGAGCGGCTGCAGGGTAAAGGCCTGCGAGGAGCCGCCGACCAGGAGATTGGCGCCGGCGCCGACGGCGGCGGTCACTTCGGCGCTGGCGCCGATATAGTCGCCGGCCAATGCACCCGGCGCGTAGATGTTCTTCAGCGGCGTCAGCACCAGCCAGCGCATCACCGCCTGCTTGGTCGTGCCGATGTCGAGGCCGTATTTGTTGACGGCCCCGAAATAGGCTTCCGGCGCGAAGCTCTTGTCGGCCGGGGTGAAGGTGCAGCTCAAATCCTTGCTCGAGCCGAAGATGAAGCCGGTGCCGCCCGATATGGCGCATTCAAGCGCACCGAGTTCGATGCCTTGGTCCTGCGCTCGTGCGGCGCCCGCAAGCATGATCGTGGTCGCGGCAGCGGCGATGGCTGTCCTGAACATGGCGGTCCCTCAAAATCAAACGGCGCGGAACCATACTATCTGGTTCCGCGCCGCAGGGTGAGGGGTCGTGGAGCGCGTGGCTCCGTGCAATCACTTGAGCGAGTGGATCAGCTCCAGCGAGGTGACGGCGACCGCCAGGTTGACGCCGGTCTGCGCCTGGACGCTGAGCGGCTCCAGCATGAAGGCGCTGTCGAAGCCGCCGACCAGCAGGTTGGCGCCGCCGCCGGTGACGACGCTCGCCTCGGCGTTGACGCCGTAGTAGCTGCCGGCAAGGTAGCCCGCGTCACGGTCGCGGGTCGCGGCAAACACCGCCCAGACCAACTGGCCCTGGTGCGTCTTGCCGAGATCGACGCCGAGCTTCGAGATGACGCCGGTGTAAATTTCAGACGGCCCGTGATGATAGGGCCGGAACACACAGGACACGCCCTTGTTGGAGGTCACGAGATAGCCGGTGCCGCCATCGATGGTGCAGTCGAGCGTGCCGAGCTGCAACCTGCCGGCGCTGGCCGGGGCGGCAGCGAACATAGTCGTTGCAAGGGCGGCAGCGCAGACGAGTTTCTTGATCATGGGAGGGTCCTTTCGCAATCGGTCTTCAGTAACGTCTCGAGCGCCGCGACCGTTCCGCCGAAAACTTGGCGCGAACAAGGCGAGGGTTAACGGCTTGTCGCGGGGGTTAATACAGGGTTGCCGGATTGGCGGCGATCTTCAACGCCGCGTGTCCTTTCGGATACGCACGATGCAGTGCGCACCTTGCCGTGGGCCTGATGAGCCGACGTCAGCTGACGCGGGCGAGGCCGTCCTTGGCCGGCTGGTAGCTGGGGTTGAGGCGCACAGCCTCGCGATAGGCCTTCGCCGCCTTTGCCTTGTCGCCGCGCCGTTCGTAGATCAGCGCCTGGTTGGCCCAGGCCTCGGCGTTCTGGCCGTCGAGCTTGATGGCCATGTTGAAATCGGAGAAGGCGTTATCCTCGTCGCCGGTCGCCAGATAGGAGAGGCCACGGCCGTTGTAGGGTTCGGCGGCGTCGGGGGCCAGCGAGATAGCGGTCGAGAAATCCTCAATGGCGAATTTGTGCTGGCCCTGGCTCTGATAGATCAGGCCGCGATTGTGATAGGCGCGGGCGTCCGTCGTGTCGAGCTGGATCGCCTTCTGGAAGTCGTTGAACGCATCCTGGGTGCGGCCCGCCTTACGGTAGAGATTGCCGCGGCCGATATAGGCGGCGTCATAATTGCCGTTGATCTGGATCGAGCGATTGTAGTCGGCAAGGGCTGCTTCCTGGTTGCCGAGGAAACGCTGGATGAGGGCCCGGTTCGAATAGGCCTGGTAGAAATTCGGATTGAGCTGGATGGCCTGGTTGAAATCCTTGAGCGCCGCCTGGTACTGGCCGCCGCGGCCATAGGCCGAGCCGCGGACATTATAGCCTTCCGGATCCTGGGGATTGCGCTGGATGACCGCCGACAGCGAGGAGATATTCTCGCTCGACCCTTGCGCCTTGTCGATGTTGTTGAATTCACCGGCCGGCCCCGATGTCTGGCAGCCGGCAAGCATCAGTCCGGAAAGCAGGGCCGCTGTCAGGGCGAAACCACGCAATGCGGTCCCGCGCTCCACGCTTGTTGCGTTCATGTCTGCCCTGTCCTCACTTGCGCCGTCGTTCAGGTCCGGTTCCCCCCTCCGGGCCGGTCACATCAAAATAAAAGGGTGGCGGCGATTCCGCATCGCGCCACCCTGGTATCCTTCGAAAAGGACGAAATATTGGCGATAGTCAGCGCGGCGGACGCGCTGCACCGGCGGCACCGCCAGCAGCGACCGGACGTGGGGTCATTGGCAGCAGGCCTTCGCGCTGTGCGCGCTTGCGGGCCAGCTTGCGGGCGCGGCGAACGGCTTCGGCCTTTTCACGGGCGCGCTTCTCGGAAGGCTTCTCGTAGTGGCCGCGCATCTTCATTTCGCGGAAAATGCCTTCGCGCTGCATCTTCTTCTTGAGCGCGCGAAGCGCCTGATCAACGTTATTGTCGCGGACGAGTACCTGCACGGGCAATCCTGTCTTTCGGGTTTGATATCAACAGGCAAGCAGCCATAGCCGCAAGCCTCCGCGGCGCTCGACACCACGAATTGTGGCGGCTGATAGCAGAATCAAGCCTCGCTGTCCACAGTCGAAATGAGAGACGACAGCCAAATTGCCACGTCGCCTTGAGATAGTGTGCCCGTTACGCCGTCGCCAGGTGCAGCCGCTCGAAATCCTCGAAGAACTCACCGTAGTCGCAGGTGATCTCCTCGTCGACGGCGATATCCCGGGTCGCGGTCGCACCGCCATATTGCGAAAAGTCGGTGTTCGGGGTCGCCGAATGGTTCATGAAGCGGCCATTGTCGACCTCGTAGACCATGAAACCGGGCTTGTCCGGGCTCGGATAGGCATAGCGGTCGAGCAATTCCTTCAGGGGCTGGGGTGCGGCCTCATATTTGTCCATCGGAATCAGCCGGTCGAAATCCGGATCCAGGCGCCAGATCGAGGCGCCCTTCCGGATTGGTTCGGCGGCGAACATGCCGACGCCTTCGATTGCGCTCTGGGCGACATAGGTTCGGACCAGCATCATGGTTTCACAACCCGTCTTGGCAAGAAGACCCGTTTCGACAGGAAACGGAATCGCCAAATCGCGCCGAAAAAGCAAGAGCGGCGGCCTGCGTCACAACGACGAACAGGCAGTTCTCCGTAAAAATCCTTCACGTCCGGTTGATCGACACACCGCCATCGGCAAACAACGCGGTACCCGTGGTGAAGCTCGAGGCGTCAGAGGCAAGGTAAAGCGCCGAGCGGGCGATCTCTTGCGGCTGGGCCATGCGTTTCAGGGCATGGAGGCCCTCGACGAAGGCGCGGGCCTCGGGTGTGGTCGTCGTCGCACCCGGTGTGTCGGTGCCACCCGGCAGCAGCGCGTTGACGCGCAGTCCCTTCGGTCCATATTCGGCGGCCAGCACCTGCGTCAAACCGATCAGGCCTGCCTTGGCGGCAGCGTAGGCGGCCATGCCGGGCATGCCGGCGGTGTAACCGACAAAGCTCGATGTGAAGATCAGCGAGCCGCCGCCGCGCTCCAGCATGGCGGGTATCTGATACTTCGCGCCGAGAAAGGCGCTGGTCAGGTTGGTATCCATCGTCCCGTGCCATGTCTGTGCCGACATGTCGGGGACGGAGCCCATCAGTCCGACGGAGCCGGCATTGTTCAATGCGATGTCGAGGCCGCCGAAGCTGCCGACCGCCAACTCGACGAGGGCTTTCGCATAGGTCTCGTCGGTGACATCTCCCGCGAGAACGACGGCCGTGCCGCCGGCGTCCTCGATTTCGACTGCGAGTGCATCAAGCGCCGTTTGGCGGCGAGCGGAAATGACGAGCCTGGCGCCTTCCTCGGCGAACAGCTTTGCCGTGGCGCGGCCGATGCCGGAACTGGCACCGGTGACGATGGCGATCTTGTTGGCGAGTGCGAGCATGTTTGGCATCCTTGTCCTTCGCGCCAGCTTCGCCGGCGATCGGATGCTTGGTCGCAAATCGGCAGAACAGCAGCCACCCGAAAGCTGCAGAGATTCGCGCCACTACCGCCGCAGCAGCCATGCCAGACGATCCAGCGAGAACGCGTAGCTGATGACGATCAGCAAGGCCATGATGATGGCCGTAATGGTATGGCCCGCCAAATGGAAACCCGCGGCGCCGCCGAACAGGACGATGAATTCCAGCGCCAGCCTGACAGCGCCCGGCACAGGCACCGGTGCCCGGCCCGACCGGCTTGGATCGTTGAGGACCGCAAAGATACCCCATGCCGCGGCTGCGGCGAGCGGCAAGGCAATGGCGAGGACCCAACGCCACGCTTCGTCCGAAAGGCTCCAGCCTGCCATGCCGAGGCCGAGCAAGGCGGCAAGCTCCAGCAGGAAGCGCAATGTGAGATTCCACCAGGCGTTGCCCATCATCATCCTCCGAATCCCAGCGCCGAGAAGTGTGACTGAAGGCAATCATGGGAGCCAGGCCGGATAGCTCTTTTTCAGCGCGGCGCAAAACGGCAAGCGCCGTCGCAAACAGCGCAAGGGTGGCAGCGCTGTTTCGCTAGTGATACACCTCGCGCGCCGGGGCTTGATGATGAACGCCCGGCTGCCATTTGCGAGGCTGGAACGTGAAGAAATATTCGGTATTCGCCATCGCCCGCGAAGCCATGCGCGGCCACAAGGGCTGGGAGGAACAATGGTCCTCGCCGGAGCCGAAGAAGGAATACGACGTCATCATCGTCGGTGCCGGCGGCCATGGGCTCGCGACCGCCTATTACCTCGCGACCGTGCACGGCATCACCAATGTCGCGGTGCTGGAAAAGGGCTGGCTGGGCGGCGGCAATACCGGCCGCAACACCACCATCATCCGCTCCAACTATCTTTATGACGAGAGCGCCGGGATTTATGACCATGCGCTGAAGCTCTGGGACGGGCTCTCCCAGGAGCTCAACTACAACGTCATGTATTCGGCGCGTGGCGTCATGATGCTGGCGCACAATGTGCACGACATCCAGGTGCTGAAGCGCCATGTGCACGCCAACCGGCTCAACGGCATTGACAATGAATGGCTGACACCCGAGCAGGCGAAAGCATTCTGCCCGCCGCTCAACACGTCCAAGGACGCACGCTATCCGGTGGTCGGTGCGGCGCTGCAGCGTCGCGGCGGCACGGCGCGCCACGACGCGGTCGCCTGGGGTTATGCGCGCGGCGCCTCGGCGCGCGGCGTGCACATCATCCAGAACTGCGAGGTGACCGGCGTCAAGCGGGCCGCCAATGGCGCGGTGACGGGCGTCGACACGACGCGCGGCTTCATCGGCGCCAAGAAGGTTGGCGTCGTCGCCGCCGGACACTCCTCCGTCATCATGAACATGGCCGGCGTGCGCATGCCGCTGGAAAGCTATCCGCTGCAGGCGCTGGTGTCGGAGCCGATCAAGCCGGTCGTGCCTTGCGTTGTGATGTCGAACACGGTGCACGCCTATATCTCGCAGTCCGACAAGGGCGAACTGGTGATCGGCGCCGGCACCGACCAGTATGTCTCCTATTCGCAGACCGGTGGGCTGCACATTCTTCAGCATACGCTCGACGCCATCTGCGAAATGTTCCCGATCTTCACGCGCATGAAGATGCTGCGGTCGTGGGGCGGCATCGTCGACGTCACACCCGACCGCTCGCCGATCCTGGCCAAGACGCCGGTGCCCGGCCTCTACGTCAATTGCGGCTGGGGCACGGGCGGCTTCAAGGCGACGCCGGGGTCCGGGCATGTCTTTGCCCACACCATCGCCAAGGACGATCCGCACCCGATCAACGCGCCCTTCACCATCGAGCGCTTCCGCACAGGCCGCCTCATCGACGAGGCGGCGGCCGCGGCGGTGGCGCACTGATGATGATGGCCGAGGTGGCAGTCGCGGTGCCGCTGATGCTGGCGGGGGAACAGGGCATGTTCCATGTTCCGACGGCGCAGGAAGTGCGGCTGCAGCCGATCAGCCGTGCGGGAAACGAGACCGGCTGGCCGTTTTCTGTCGACGAGGGAATGCTCGCCTGCGTCTGGAGTGTCGGCCAGAAAGTGGTGATGTTCTTCGAAGGCAGGCCGTACGGGCTGGATGAAGACGAGGATTTCCAGCCGCGTGGCGTCATCGTTACGACAGATCCGATGCAGCTGACGCTCGGCAACATGGCCAACCGCGATCTGTTCAGCGCGGCGACGAGCGTCGAGGAGCGGCTGCGGCTCGTCGCTCCCTTCATGACTATGGGCCAGAAGCTTTGCGATCAACCGGCTGGCGCGCGCGTCGGCCACGGCGAATTGTAGGAACAAACACGATGCTTCTCATCCGCTGCCCCTATTGCGAGGAAGAGCGCCCGGAACTCGAATTCCGCAACGCCGGCGAGGCGCACATCGCACGCTCGGCCAACATATCAGGCGAGAGCGACGACGACTTCGAGAAGTTCTTCTTCATCCGCTCCAATCCAAAGGGCATTATCTATGAGCGCTGGCGCCACATGCATGGCTGCGCGCGCTTCTTCAACGCGGTGCGTGACACCGTCACTGACAAGTTCGTCATGACCTACAAGGCCGGCGAACCGAAACCCTCCAAGCTGCCCGGAGTAGCGAAATGAGCGGCGCGTTGCGCATTCCCGGCGCCGGACGCCTCAGCCAGGCCAAGACCGCGCGGTTCAGCTTCGACGGCCAGTCCTATGAGGGCATCGAGGGGGACACTCTGGCCTCGGCGCTGCTCGCCAATGGCGTGCATCTGGTCGGCCGATCGTTCAAGTACCACCGCCCGCGCGGCATCCTGTCGGCCGGCGCGGAAGAGCCCAACGCGCTGGTGCAGATCGTGCGCGACGACGCGCGCAAGACGCCGAACGTGCGCGCCACCGTGCAGGAGCTCTATGACGGGCTCGCCGCCAATTCGCAGAACCGCTGGCCGTCGCTGTCCTTCGATGTCAGCGCGGTCAACGACCTGGCCTCGCCGCTGTTCTCGGCCGGCTTCTACTACAAGACCTTCATGTGGCCGAAGGCGGCCTGGAAGAGCCTTTACGAACCCAAGATCCGCGAAGCCGCCGGCCTCGGTGTTTCGCCCGACAAACCCGATCCCGACCATTATTCGTCGCGCTACGCCCATTGCGACGTGCTGGTTCTGGGCGGCGGCGCGGCCGGCATCGCGGCGGCACTTGCCGCGGCGGAGACCGGCGTGCGCGTCATCCTGGCCGACGAGCAGGCCGAGTTCGGCGGCAGCCTGCGCTTCGAATCTGGTGCGAAGATCGACGGCCAGGACGGCTTTGCCTGGGCACAAGCGGCGATCGCCAGACTGAGCGCGATGGACAATGTCCGGGTGCTGCCGCGCACCACGGCGTTCGGCTATTACGCGCAGAATTTCGTCGGTCTGGTCGAGCGCGTCAGCGATCACCTGAAGGTCCCCGGCCACGATCTGCCGCGCGAACGGCTCTGGCAGGTCCGCGCCAAGCGCGTGGTGCTGGCCTCCGGCGCCATCGAGCGTCACATGGTGTTTGCCAACAATGACAGGCCCGGCATCATGCTGGCGGGTGCGGCGCGCACCTTCCTCAACCATTATGGTGTCGCGGTTGGCCGGAATGTCGGCGTCTACACCGCCAACGATTCGGCTTACGGCGCCGCGATCGACCTGAAGAAGGCCGGCATCAACGTGGCGGCGATCGTCGATTTGCGTGACAACCCGACCGGCCCGGTGATCGATGAGGCCAGGGCCCTCGGCATCGAGATCAATTTCGGCCGTGCAGTGATCCGCGCCGGCGGCAAGCTACGCGTGTCGTCGATGACGGTGCAGCCGAAGAATGGCGGCGGCGAACGCACTATTCCCGTCGATGCGATCCTGATGTCCGCCGGCTGGACGCCGTCGGTGCATCTGTTCTCGCAATCGCGCGGCAAGGTTGCCTTCAACGACGAGACCAAGCGCTTCGTGCCTGGCACCTACGCGCAGGACTGCGTGTCGGTCGGCGCCTGCAACGGCACCGACGGCCTGACGGCGACCGTGGACGAGGCCTATGCGGCGGGCGCCAAGGCGGCGAAAGAAACAGGCGGCAAGGCGTCCAAGGGCACCAAGCCGAAGGTCGAAGCCTCGGAAAGCTGGTCGCGCGGCATGCTGGGTGCTGGCCCCGGCGCCGGGCCGGACACGACGGTGAAAGCCTTCGTCGATTTCCAGAACGACGTGACCGCCAAGGACATCCGCCAGGCGGTGCATGAAGGCATGCGCTCGATCGAGCATGTCAAGCGCTTCACCACCAACGGCATGGCGACCGACCAGGGCAAGACCTCTAACATGCACGGACTGGCGATTGCCGCCGAAACGCTGGGCAAGCCGATCCCGGAAGTCGGCCTGACCACGTTCCGCGCGCCCTACACGCCTGTCACCTTCGGCGCGATCGTCAGCCACGCGCGTGGGCCGCTGTTCGACCCGACACGCAGAACCGCGATCCATCCCTGGGCCGAGGCGCAAGGCGCGGTGTTCGAGGATGTCGGCCAGTGGAAGCGCGCCTGGTACTTCCCCAAGGCAGGCGAGGACATGCATGCGGCGGTCGGCCGCGAATGCGTCGCGGTGCGCAACCAGGCCGGCCTGTTCGATGCGTCGACGCTGGGCAAGATCGAAGTGGTCGGCCCCGACGCGGCGAAGTTCATGGAACTGCTCTACACCAATCCGTGGGAGAAGCTGGAGCCCGGCCGCTGCCGCTATGGCATCATGCTGCGCGAGGACGGCTTCATCTATGATGACGGCGTCGTCGGCAGGCTGGCGCCGGACCGCTTCCATGTAACGACGACGACGGGCGGCGCGCCGCGCGTCATGAACCACATGGAGGATTACCTCCAGACCGAGTTCCCGCATCTTAATGTCTGGCTGACCTCGATCACCGAGCAGTGGGCGGTCATTGCCGTCCAGGGGCCGAAGTCGCGCGAGATCATTGCGCCGCTGGTCGAAGGCATCGACATGTCCGACGAGGCGCTGCCGCACATGTCGGTGCGCGAGGGCAAGATCTGCGGCGTGCCGACGAGGCTGTTCCGCATGTCGTTCACCGGCGAGCGCGGTTTCGAGGTCAATGTGCCGGCCGACCATGGCCAGGCGGTCTGGGAAGCGTTGTGGGCCGAGGGCCAGAAGCATGGCGCCACCGCTTACGGCACCGAGGCGATGCACGTGCTGCGCGCAGAGAAGGGCTACATCATCGTAGGCCAGGATACGGACGGTACGGTGACGCCAAACGATGCCGGCCTCGACTGGGCGGTCGGCAAGAAGAAGGCCGATTTCCTCGGCATTCGCGGCCTGACGCGGCCTGATCTCGTCGCCAAGGGCCGCAAGCAACTGGTCGGCCTGAAGACCAAGGATCCAAAGGTGGTGCTGGAAGAAGGCGCGCAGATCGTCGAGGATCCCAAGCAGGCGATCCCGATGAAGATGATCGGCCATGTCACCTCGAGCTATTGGTCGCAAAATTGCGGCCGTTCCATCGCGCTGGCGCTGGTCGCCGGCGGCCGTGACCGGATGGGCGACACGCTCTATGTGCCGATGCCGGACGGGGTGATCGAAGTGGAGGTTACCGGCATGGTGTTCTTCGACGAGACGGGAGGGCGCCTCAATGGCTAAGGCTGCTGCAAAGACGGCCACGATGGCTTCATCATCAGCAGAGCGGCGTCCGGCATTGGCCGGGCGCACTGTCTCCGCAACGAGTGTCAAGGTCGAAGTGCTGCCGCCGGCCGAGCGTATCTCTCTGCGCGCCCCGGAGGCTTCAGTCGCCGCTTTGTCGAAGGCGCTCGGCCTGACCTTGCCGAAGAAGCCGAAAACCTCGGCGTCGAAGGGCGGGCGTACGGCGTTGTGGCTTGGCCCGGACGAGTGGCTTGTCATCGACGAGGCCGGCAAGGACCCACTCGCCGATTGCGCAGGAGTTTCCGCCTTGCATTCGTCGGTCGGCATCTCGCATCGCAACATCGCGATTTTAGTCGCCGGTCCGGCGGCGGAAGCCGCGATCAATTCGGGCTGCCCGCAGGACCTGTCGCTCGACGCCTTCCCGGTGGGCGCCGCTTCGCGCACCATTCTCGGCAAGGCCGAGATCGTGCTGCTGCGCACGGCCGACGAGGCCTTCCGGGTCGAGTGCTGGCGTTCCTTCTCGGACTATGTCTTTACTTTCCTGTCCGAGGGGGCCCGCGACGCCGCCGGCTGACCCCGGAACGTTTGCCGCCCGCGTCCGTTGAGCGGCGACAGTCGAGGGAGAGATGCCGATGCCGTCGAAGTCCGCGCCGAAATCGCCGAAAACCGCGGCGGTCCGTTCGCTCGAACATGAGCGGCATTACGAGGCCGACGCCGAAGAGGAACTTGAGGAAGGCCTCGAGGACACGTTCCCGGCCAGCGATCCCGTGTCGATTACCGGGTCGTCCATTCCTGGAGCACCGGCGAAACCCGGCAAGGCCAAGACCGTCCCCGGCCGCAAGACCCGCAAACCCTGATTTCAGAATTTTTGGCTGACGGCCTCTTCCCAAGACCTCCGTGGATGCGATATTCAAAGCGCTTTGGAGAGGAAAAATGCCTGTTAGAGCCGTTGTCTGGGGTGAAAACGTCCATGAACAGACCAATGCCGCCGTGCGCGACCTCTATCCGCTGGGTATGCATGGCACCATTGCCGCCGCACTCAACCAGGACAAGGACGTCGAAGCGACCACCGCCACCTTGCAGGAACCCGAGCATGGCCTGAGCGAGACGCGCCTAGCCGCCACCGACGTGCTTTTATGGTGGGGCCATGCCGCCCACGGCGAGGTCAAGGACGAGATCGTCGAGCGCGTGCAGAAGCGGGTCTGGGAAGGCATGGGGTTGATCGTGCTCCATTCCGGCCACTACTCGAAGATCTTCAAGCGGCTGATGGGCACGCCCTGTTCGCTGAAATGGCGTGAGGCGGGCGAGCGCGAGCGTGTCTGGGCGATCAACCGCGGCCACCCGATCGCGCAAGGCATCGGCGAATGCCTGGAGATCGGCGAGACGGAAATGTATGGTGAGCCGTTCGCCGTGCCGGAGCCGCTGGAGACGGTATTTATCTCCTGGTACGAAGGCGGCGAGGTGTTCCGATCGGGGCTGACCTATCAGCGCGGGGCGGGAAAAATCTTCTACTTCTCGCCGGGCCATGAGACCTATCCGATCTATCACAATAAAGGCGTTCAGCAGGTGCTGCGCAACGCCGTGCATTGGGCGCATAACCCGGCCCCGGCCTGGTCCGGCATCACCAATGCGCCAAACGTGCCGACGGACAAGGCCAAGGAGAAGATCGTCCAGAAAGGCCTGCGCCTGCATGCGGACGGTGACAAGGGGCTGAGCTGATGCACCGCCTGCTCTTGCTCGGCACCGGTTGGATCGCGGCGCATCATATCGAGGAGTTCGGGCAGGTCCCGGGCTGCGCCATCGTCGCTTGCGTGGACCACCTGCCGGGCCGCGCGGCGGCGTTCGCAGCCGCCAACAAAATAGGCAATTTCTTTGAAAGCCTCGATGCGGCGATCGCTTGGGGCGAGTTCGATGCCGCCATCAACGCCACGCCCGACCAGGTTCACAAGGCGACTACGCTGGCCCTGCTGGCCGCCGGGAAACATGTGTTCTGTGAAAAGCCGCTGGCGCCGAACCACGCCGATGCGCTTGCGATGAGCGATGCCGCCGAGGCGGCCGGGCTCGTCAACATGGTCAACCTGACCTATCGCAACACTCCGGTGATCCAGGAGGCGCGGCGCATGGTGCAGGCCGGCGAGATCGGCGAGTTGCGCCATGTCGAGGCGAGCTACCGGCAAAGCTGGCTGGTCAGCAAGTTCTGGGGCGATTGGCGGGTCGACGACAAATGGCTGTGGCGCCTGTCGGGCCGGCACGGTTCGACAGGCGTTCTGGGCGACGTCGGCATCCATATCCTCGACTTCGCGACCTATGGGGCGGCCGAGGATATCGTCAGCCTGCATGCCGATCTTGTGACCTTTCCGAAGGCGGAAGGCGATCGCATCGGCGACTATGTGCTCGACGTCAATGACAGCTTGGCGATAACGGCGCGGCTCGGTTCAGGCGCGCTGGCCACGATCATGGCCAGCCGCTACACGACAGGCCACGGCAATGATTTGTCGCTGGCCCTGCACGGTACCAAGGGCGCGATCAAGGTCGAGACCGACGGCAAGGTTTCGAAACTGTCCGCTTGCCTGGGTGACGACGTCGATCAGCACCGTTGGCGGACGCTGACGCCACCTGGCGTCAAGCACAACGCCCGGCGCTTTGTCGATGCGCTGGACACGGGACAGAACGGCGATCCGTCGTTCCGGCGGGCCGCCGACATGCAAAGGCTGATCGACGCGGCCTTCGAAAGTTCAGCGACCAAGCTGCCGGTCTCGATCGGCTGAAATCATCATCTGGCCGGCTGAGCCGGCCAGAACCGACTCTCCGAAAATCTCAGTAGGCGCTCGGCATGATCCACGGGTTCACCGTGATGCCGAGCCGGGGACCCTTGCCGTCGGTCGTGGCTTCCGTGGAGGCCTTCTTGCCGACCGAGCCGGTCGAAGCGCAATCGAGCTTCACATTGGTCTTGGTGTCGACGCAGGTCGCGGCGGGAACGTGCTTGACCGCGTGGGTGGCGTCGGCGGCAAAGGCGGAGCCCGAAAGTGCCAGCACGGCGGCGAGGGTGAGGAGTGTCTTTTTCATGGTCTGTCTCCGGTTTCGGCGGGTGAATTCTTTTCCGTACATGTACGTTGGTTCGTACAAATACGTCCGTCGATCGCGAAGTTCAAGAGAAAATCGTACGCGTACGGTAGTTTTTTGTTAACCAAGAAACTCGCCGCGGCGGGCTCGGGGCTATGCGGAATCTGGGAGAACAAAGGATATAGCGCTCAGCAGTTGACCGGTGTCTCGGTCAGTGGCGGCACATATTGCGTGCTGAGCGTGGCAAGGGTGAAGTCGCACATCCGCTTCACGAAAGCCTGCGGGTCGCCGAACGGGTAGAAGGGGAAGGTGATCAAAAGCGAGATCGTGCCATGGCCGACGGCCCACAATATGGTGGCGATGGCGCGTGGATCGCCATGCAATTTGCCGGCGGCGACACAGGCCTCGACCCTGCTGATCAGCGCCTTCATTGCGGGGTTGCTTTCCTCCATGTCCTCGTAGCTCCTGCCTTCCGGCAGCTTGGTCTTTTCGGTCATGAAGACGGTGCGGTATTCGTTGGGGTTGCCGAGCCCGAAGGCGGCATATTCGGTCATGACCGCCTGCAAGGCCTCGATCGGATCGTCGGACGGGTGCTCCTCGATGCGTCGGGCGAGCGTTTCGAACGCGTCCTCGGCCAGGGCGAACAGGATGTCCTGCTTGTCGGCGAAGTAGGAATAGACCGACATCGGCGCATAGCCGACCCGCTTGGCCAGCTTGCGGATGGTCAAGCCTTCATAGCCTTCTTCCTGGACGAGCTTGTGCGCGGCCGCGACAAGCTCCGAGCGCAGTTCGGCCTTTTGTTTCTCGCGGCGTTTCTGGACGCTCAGCGGCAAGTCCGTTGCCCTTGTCTGGTTGGTGCCTGGCTAAATTATATACGCTGTACGGAAACGGACAAGGGCGCCGCGGGTTCCCATGCGGCAGGCGTCAGATCGCGCCGACACCGCCATCGATGGCCAGCGCATGGCCGGTCATGAAGGAATTGGCTGGGTCGGCGGCAAACAGGATGGCCGTGGTGATCTCGTCGACTTCCGCCACGCGCTTCATCGGTATGCCACGGGTCAGCTCGGCCAACGCCTCTGCCTCCGGAATGCCGGAGACGCTCACGAAACCGTCTATCATGCCCGTTCTGGTGTGGGCGGGGCAGATGGCATTGATGCGCAGACCCTTGCTGGCATATTCGACCGCCGCCGACCGGGTCAGGCCGATCACGCCATGCTTGGCGGCTGCATAGACCGAAAGCTTCGGCGCGCCCGAAAGGCCGGCGGCCGAGGCAATGTTGACGATGGCGCCGCCCTTGCCGGTCGCCTTGAACTGCCGCTCCATTTGCGGGATCTGGTGCTTCATGGCGTAGAAGACGCCGAGCAGGTCGATCTCGAGCACCCGGCGGGCTTCGTCCGATGGAACCTGCGGCAGGCGCACGAAACTCTGAACGATGCCGGCATTGTTGACGGCGACATCCAGGCGGCCAAATTTTTCCAACGCCAGCGCCACCAGTGCTTCCGACAGTGCCTCCTCGGCAATGTTGCCTGCCAGCATCGCGGTCTCGGTATCGAGCGTCTCGGCGAAACTCATCAGGGCCGTTTCATTCAGGTCCGAGAGAACCAGCCGGGCGCCTTCGGCGGCAAAGCCCTTGGCGGCGCCACGGCCGAGGCCGCCGGCCGCGCCCGTGATCAGCACCGTGGCTCCATCAAAGCGGCCCATTGCTTAGTCTTCCTTGTCGATCAGCTCGGCGGCGAGGTGCGACAGCAGCTTCACCGCCTCGCCATAGGTTCTGGCTTTTTTCGGATTGGAAGCATTGCCGTCCAGCGCCCGCTTGTAGACACCCTGGCAGATTGCCGCCAGACGGAAGAAGGAGAAGGCGAGGAAGAACGTCCAGTTGCCGATGCCGGCGAGACCGCGCCGCCGGCAATAGGCAGCGACATAGTCCTCTTCCAAGGGCAGGCCGAGTGCCGGGCGATCGATGCCGCCAAGGCCGCGAAAGCCGGAGGCATGCGGCAGGCGCCATTGCATGCATTGATAGGCGATGTCGGCGAAGGGGTGGCCCGATGTCGACAATTCCCAGTCGAGCACCGCCAGTACCCTCGGCTGGTCCGGCGCAAAGATCAGATTGTCCAGCCGATAGTCGCCATGCACCAGCGATATCAGGCCGTCATCGACCGGCAGGTGGGTTTCCAGCCAGGCGATCAGCCGGTCCATGTCGGCAATGATGCCGGTTTCGGAAGCACGGTACTGGCCGGTCCAGCGTGCCAGCTGCCGCTCGAAGTAATTGCCGGGGCGTCCGAAATCGCCAAGACCCACGGCCTCGACATCGACATCGTGCAGGGCGGCGAGCGTGGCGTTCATGGCGTCGTAGATCGCGGCGCGTTCCTCGTTGCCGTGCGCCTCCGGCAGTGCCGGATCCCAGAAGATGCGGCCGTCCAGGAAATCCATGACGTAGAACATGCGGCCGATGGGCGAATCCTCGGTCGACAGGTGCAGCATTTCGGGCACTGGTACGGCGGTGCCGGAAAGCGCCTTCATCACACGGAATTCGCGGTCTACTTGGTGAGCCGATTTCAGGAGTTGGCCTGGCGGCTTGGCGCGCAGCACGTAACGGCCGCTTGCCGCCGTCAGGAGATAGGTCGGGTTGGATTGGCCGGATTTGAATTTTTCGATGGCCGCGAGTCCGGAAAAACCCGGGATATGCGCGTCGAGGTAAGGCGCGAGCGTCGCCTGGTCGAGCGCGTTGGCCTCGTTCATGCTGTCTCGGGCTGGCGTTCAAGTAAGGTCAGCGTCAGCCAACGGGCGGTGAGCGCCGGTTTTTTGGAGCCTTCGATCTCGATGGTCACGTCGTGCGCCGTCTGCACCCAGCCCGACGGCCTGACCTTGACGTCGGCCAGCACGAAACGGGTGCGGATGCGCGCGCCGGTCTTCACCGGGGCGAGAAAGCGCAGCGAATCGAAACCGTGATTGACGCCCATCTTGCCGTTTTCCAGCGGCGGCATGGTCTCGAACGTCATCGCCGACAGCAGCGACAGCGACAGGAAGCCATGCGCGATGGTGCCGCCGAACGGCGTTTCGCGCTTGGCCCGCTCCGGATCGCAGTGGATGAACTGGTGGTCGTCGGTGGCGTCGGCGAACTGGTCGATCATGCGTTGCGTGACCACCCGCCAGGGCGAAACGCCGACCTCCTTGCCGACACTGGCCAGAAGCACATCGAGACTGATTGGTTCCACGCTCATGTCCTCCAGTTCACCTCCGGCTTCTGCGGCCGGAAAATGTCATTCCTTGAACAAGGTCAACCCATGCTGCACCGACTGCCCGCCGTCGATCGGAAGGATGGCGCCGGTGACATAGCTGCCTCCACGGCTGCACAAATAGAGCGTTGCGCCGGCAATGTCATCCGGTGTGCCGATGCGGCCGATCGGGACATGGCCGCCGACATGCCTGGCCTGCTCGTCCGTGCCGGTGGCAAATGCGGTCATACGGCTCTGGAAGGGACCGGGGGCAAAGGCGTTGACGGTGATGCGGCGGCCGGCGAATTCGAGCGCCAGCGTGCGTGTCAGGTGATGAACGGCCGCCTTGGAGGCGGTGTAGGAATAGGCGTCGTCGGCCAGCGGCTGCGTTCCCATCACCGAGCCCAGATTGATCACGCGGGCAGGATCTTCGTCGCTGGCGGCGGCATCGAGCAGCGGCAGCAATTCGCGCGTCAGATGGAAAACCGCGGTGACATTGACGCCGAACACCTTGGCCCATGCCGAATAAGGGAAGCTCTCCAGCGGCGCACCCCAGGACACGCCGGCATTGTTGATGAGGATATCGAGTTTGCCGGTGCGCGCCTTGACCTCGCCGACCAAGGCGGCAATGCCGGCCTCGCTGGAGACGTCGCCGGCAAAGCCTTCCGCTTGGCCCGGAGCGCCAAGCCCGTTCAATTCACTGGCCACCTTGACGCAGTCCTCGCCCTTGCGCGAGGCGATCATCACGCTGGCGCCGGCCTTGATCAGCGCGGTCGCCGCCATGCGGCCGATGCCGGTCGCGGCTCCCGTCACCAGCGCGGTCTTGCCGGTGACCGAAAACAGCTCGTCCAGATAGCTCATCACAATCCTCCGCACGGCCTGCGGGCAAACAGTTCGCGTTGACAAGGCTATCCGAAGTACGGTCATCCTTGCCACTGACAAAATGCCCGGCCTGCATGAAGGGTTAGCGACCGATGACGGAGATGAATCTCGGCATGACCGAGCGGTTGAAGCCGATCCACGCCCGCGTCGCGGCCATGGTGCGCGACGAGATCATGCCGCTCGACAAGGAATTCCTGAGCGAGGTCGGCAAGGCCGGCGACCGTTGGGTCTACAGCAAGCGCCAGAGGGAGATCCTTGAGGGTTTGAAGAAGACCGCACGGGAGCGCGGCCTGTGGAACTTCTGGCTGACCGGCTCGGAACGCGGCTACGGCCTGTCCACCGTCGAATACGCCTATTTGGCCGAGGAGATGGGCAAGGCGCATCTGGGCGCCGAAACCTTCAACTGCTCGGCACCCGACACCGGCAACATGGAGGTTCTGGAACGCTACGGCTCGGCCGAGCACAAGCGGGAATGGCTCGAGCCGCTGCTGGACGGAAAGATCCGCTCGGCCTATCTCATGACGGAGCCGGACGTCGCCTCCTCCGACGCCACCAACATTTCCATGCGCTGCGAGCGGCAGGGCGGCGACTATGTGCTCAACGGCGAGAAATGGTGGGCGTCGGGTGCCGGTGATCCGCGCTGCGCCATTTACATTGTCATGGTGCGGACCGCCGGCGATGAAGAGCCACAGCACCGCCGCCATTCGATGATCCTGGTTCCCTCGGGCGCGAAGGGCGTGACCAAGGTCCGGGCGATGCAGGTCTATGGCGACGATGACGCGCCGCATGGCCACATGCATCTTCGCTTCGACAATGTGCGGATATCGACGTCGAACCTGATCCTCGGCGAGGGCAGGGGCTTCGAAATCGCGCAAGGCCGGCTCGGCCCCGGCCGCATCCATCACTGCATGCGCGCCATCGGCCAGGCCGAGATGGCGCTGGAGATGCTATGCCAGCGTTCCCTACGCCGCGAGGCCTTCGGCCAGAAGCTGGCGAAACTCGGCGCCAATCTCGACATCATTGCCGAATGTCGCATGGAGATCGAGATGGCCCGGCTGCTCTGCCTCAAGGCGGCATGGATGATCGATCAGGGCGACGCGCGGGCCGCGGCCCCCTGGATCAGCCAGATCAAGGTCATCGCGCCGCGTGTGGCGCTCAAGGTCACCGACGAGGCGGTGCAGATGTTCGGTGCGCAAGGCATCAGCCAGGATACGCCTCTCGCCCGCTCGTGGACGCATCTCAGGACGCTGCGCCTCGCCGACGGGCCGGATGCAGTGCATCGGCGGCAGGTGGCGCGCATGGAGCTGAAGAAATACACGCAGGAAAAGGTCTGAGCGCTGCCCGGCAGCGTTGCCGCCGACAAACAAGGAATACCGTCAATGACGATCCCCTCCGAAATGAAGGCGCTGCTCTTGGTCGGTGACGGCTATACGAGGACGCCGAGCGGCAGTGCGCTCGAGGCGATGGAGCCGTATCTCGAGCCGGGCAGCATCCCTGTGCCTGCGCCCGGACCTGGCCAAGTGCTGATCAAGGTCAGCCTCGCTTCGATCAATCCATCGGATGTCGCCTTCATCAAGGGCCAGTACGGCCAGCCGCGCGTTATGGGCCGTCCGGCCGGCTTCGAGGGTGTCGGCACGGTCGTCGCGGGCAGCGAGGAGCCCTATCCCAAGAGCCTTGTCGGCAAGCGCGTCGCTTTCGCCACCGGTCTGAGCAATTGGGGCTCGTGGGCTGAATATGCCGTCGCCGAGGCGGCGGCCTGCATTCCGCTTCTCGATACGGTTCGAGACGAGGATGGCGCTGCGATGATCGTCAATCCGCTGACCGCGATCGCCATGTTCGACATCGTCAAGCAGGAAGGCGAAAAGGCCTTCGTCATGACCGCCGGTGCGAGCCAGCTCTGCAAGCTGATCATCGGGCTGGCGAGGGAGGAAGGGTTTCGGCCTGTTGTCACGGTGCGCCGTGACGAGCAGATCGCGTTGCTGAAACAACTTGGAGCGGCGCATGTCCTCAACGAGAAGGTGCCTGATTTCGAGGCCACGCTGCGCGAGGTGATGAAGGCCGAACAGCCGCGCATCTTCCTCGATGCCGTCACCGGGCCGCTGGCGTCAGCCATCTTCAACGCGATGCCAAAAAGGGCGCGCTGGATCATCTACGGCCGGCTTGATCCCGAGGCAACGATCATCCGCGAGCCTGGCCAGCTGATCTTCCAGCACAAGCACATCGAAGGCTTCTGGCTGAGCGAGTGGATGCGGCAATCCAGGGATCGGCGAGGTCCGGCGGTCCTCGAGGCACAGAAGCGTTTTTCCGACGGACGCTGGTCGACCGACGTGACGGCGGTCATTCCGCTGGCCGAGGCAATGGCGCGAATGCCGGCGGAACTGGCCAAGCCCAACGGCAAGGTGTTCATCCGGCCCTGATGCCGTCTTATGCGGCGCCGGAAGGGCGATCGCAGGCTTTCTGGACGCTTTTTCCAGTTCGGTCGACCATCCTTGACAATCCCCGAAATTGATCGCCGCGTCTTTCGGCCCCTATGCCTCGTCGCTTTGTCCGTGATATGTCGCCGCCATCGAATGCCGGGACGGCGCCAAGGCTGAGGCGTCTTGCCAAATGGCGTGCGGGGTGAATTGATGACGATTTCCAAGCCGGTTTTCGATCGTTTGGGGCTGGGCATGTGGATCGGGGCATTCCTGATCGTTCTCGGCCTGGTGCTATGGTCGCCCGGCACGCGCACGGTGACGCAGGCCTATGGATATGGCAGCGAAGCGTTCCTGACCGGGCGGCCGCTGTACAATCTTCAATCCGAGATGGGGTACCTGTATGCGCCAGCCTTCGCCGCGCTTTACCTGCCGGTGCTGAAGCTCGGACCCTATCTGGGCGGCGTGGTGTGGCATGTGGTGGGCTTCGCAGCGCTCACCTTCGCGGCGATGCGGCAAGTGCGCAAAATCGGCGGTGAGGAATTGCCATGGCTGCTTTCCTTCGGCCTCTTCCTTGCACTGCCGATGGCGCTGGGTGCCATCCGCAACGGCCAGGCGACGATCCTTTTGACCGCGGCCTGCTGGCTCCTGACCCTGTCGGCGCTCGAAGGGCGGCGCGCCGAGACCTTCTTCTGGGCTTCGGTCGCCATCATCGCCAAACCGACCGCGATCATCATGCTTTTGCTGGTGGGAGCCCTGCGCCTGCGGCTGATACCCGTGCTCGTGCTGGCAGTGCTGTTGGTACTGGCCATACCGTACGCGTTCGCGCCTGCCGGCTACCTCAACCAGCAGTACGGTGATTTCGCCCGCATGTTGACCTCCATGGCCGTCGACAAGTCCGGCCACTTTGTCCCTACCGACTTCACGGCGCCTTTCACCTCGGCCGGGCTGCCCATGCCTGAGTTCGCCGCCACGATCGTGCGCATCGTCGGGGCATTGCTTACGCTGTCGACCGTCTTCTGGTTCGACCGCAAGCTCCAGCCTGGAATTGCCGGACTGGCGATCTTCCTGGCGGCAGCCTTCTACATGTGCGTCTTCAATCCGCGTGTCGAGCCAAACACCTATGCCATGATCGCCGTGCCCGCCGGCCTCGCTATCGCCACACTGTGGCGGGAGGAGCGTGGCGGCGTCCTGGCCACGGTGCTGTCGACGGTATTGTTCCTCACAGGTTTGACCAGCGTCGAGCGCCACATGCATGATTTCTTCTACCCTTGGTTCCGGCCGATCGCGGTCACCTTCATCGCCTGTTCGCTGATCTGGTGGTTCTGGGCCAAGGCGCGCGAAAAGATCGTGAGCGTCGGACCCGTTGCACATGGCTGATCTGCGTCAAAAACTCGACATCGTGGCGCCCTTCTTCAACGAGGCGCAATCGGCGCCGGCCTTTGCCGCCCTGCTCGACAGGCTCGAGGAAGCGGTATCAAGCCGTTTCGGCATGGCCGTCCACAAGATCCTGGTCGACGACGGCAGCCTCGACGATGGCGCCAGGCGATTTTCGCAAGCCCTGTCGGGATCGTGGGAGATCGTTCGCCTCAGCCGCAATTTCGGCAAGGAGGTCGCGGTGCTCGCCGGCCTCGACCAGTCGCGGGGCGACATGGTGCTGATCATGGATTCGGATCTGCAGCATTCCATGGATATCAGCTTGAAGATGATCGCCGAGCTGGTGGAAAGCCCAGACATCGACGTCGTATACGCGCAGAACGACCGCCGCGAGGCGAGCTGGCGGCGCAGCCAGCTGGCGCGACTTTTCTACAGCCTGATCAACAGCAGCCAGCGTTTCGACATTCCGGAGAACGCCGGTGATTTCCGCGTCATGCGTGGTCCCGTGGTGCGCGCGCTGACCAGCCTGCGCGACAAGCGGCGCTTCAACAAGGGCCTGTTCGCCTGGGCCGGTTTCCGTCAGAAAGCCATATCCTATTCGCCGGAAAACCGCGCCATCGGCACGTCGAAATGGAGCCGGCTCAACCTGATCGCCTTTTCGCTGGAAGGGTTTACATCGTTTTCCGTCATTCCGCTGCGCATCATCAGCTTGAGCGGGATGCTGGCGGCGCTGGCGGGCGTCGTTTACGGCGCCAAAGTGTTCTTCGAGGTGATGTTCTACGGCGTTGCCGTGCCTGGTTACCCCAGCTTGATGGTCGCCGTCGTGCTGCTCGGCGGCCTCAACCTCACCTTGCTCGGCCTGATCGGCGAATATGTCTGGGTCACGCTGTCGGAGAGCAAGGACCGGCCGGTCTATCTGGTGCGCGATGTGGTGCTCAGCGAGACCGCTCACGACAAGCCGCCGGGCGCGTCCCGCGGATGACGCGGCGCATTCGCCTGATCGCCGATGACTACGGGCTGGCACCAGGGGTTTGCGCCGGCATTCTCGACCTGCTCGACCGCGGACGCCTGACCGGCACCAGCTGCATGACCGGTTTTCCGGAATGGGCCGAGGCGGCGGCGCGCATAAAGCCGCTGCGCGGCCGCGCGGCGATCGGGCTGCACCTGACCCTTACGGACCAGCCAGCGGTCACAGGCAAGTCGAGCCTGGCGCCCGAGGGCCGGTTGCCGCCGCTTCGTTCGCTGGCACTGCCGATCCTGCGCGGGCGGGTCGACGAGCGCGACGTCCATGCCGAACTCGATGCGCAATATAGCCGTTTCGTCGAGGCGCTGGGCCGCAAGCCCGACTTCATCGACGGTCATCAGCACGTGCATTTCCTGCCTGTCGTGCGCGGCTGGCTGCGGACACGATTTCCCGACACTGCCGGCAGGCCGGTGCTGCGCGGCGCTCCGGCGCTGAGCGATGTCGCCGCCGCACCGAAAATCGCGGCAATCGCTGCCGTGGCCGCCGGCTTCAACCAATCGATGCAGCGCGCCGGCTTTGCCGTTTTGAAGCCGCTCGCCGGCATCTATGACTGGCGGCAACCCGAAAAGTTCGCCCCCCTGCTGGAGGCTGCCGTCGAGGCGCTGTCGGACCGTGGGCTGTTCATGTGCCACCCCGGCCATGTCGACCAAACGCTGTGCGCGCGTGACCCGATGCAAGGCGTGCGCGAAGTGGAATTCGGCGTTCTGGCTTCGGATGCGTTCGGCGCGAGCCTGGCCCGAGCCGGTGTCGAGATCTTGGACGGCCGGGAATGAATGGCGTTCAGCCACGGCGTTCGACCGGCAGCAAGATCGTCCGTTTTGCGCTGGTCGGACTGGCAAATACGGCCATCGACCTTGCCGGTTTTTTCCTGCTGCTCAAGCTGCACGCCCCGCCGCTGTCCGCCAATGTCATCTCGTGGTCGATTGCCGTCATCTTCTCTTTCGTGGCGAATGGCTTCTGGTCGTTCGAACGCAATCACGCCATTCGGCTGCATGATGCCTTCCTGCGCTTCGTCTCGGCTGGGGCGTTGATTTCGCTCGGCGTGTCCAGCCTGTCGATCGCACTCTTCGCCGGCATCGGCGGTGTGTGGCCGGCAAAGATCGGCGGGGTCATCGTGGCGGCCGTGCTGAACTTCCTTGCCGCGCGTTGGTCGATCGAGGGCCGGCTGCTGAAATAGGGTATCTCTATTCCGCCGGTTCCACGTTGGTGTAGGCGGCTTCCTCGAGTTCGCGCTTCAGCCGTGCTTCCTCATGGGTCTTCGGCGTGACGAAGCGGCCAAGCAGGAGATAGGCGACCGGGGTCAGGAACAGTGTCGAGATGGTGGCCAGGCCAAGCCCGCCGACAATGACCCAGCCGAGCGCCACGCGTGCCTCGGCGCCCGCGCCGGCGGCCAGCACGAGCGGCACACCGCCAAGTATGGTGCAGATCATCGTCATCATCACCGGCCGCAGGCGGATGGTGGAAGCCTGCTCGATCGCTTCGCGCACGCCCAGGCCCCGATCTCGTAGCTGGTTGGCGAATTCGACGATCAGGATGCCGTTCTTGGCCATGACGCCGACCAGAAGCACCAGGCCGATCTGGCTGTAGGCGTTGAGGCTGGTGCCCGAAAGCAGCAGCGCGAAAATGGCGCAGGCGAGGCCGAGCGGCACCGTCGCCATGATGATGACGGCGCTGACGAAACTCTCGAACTGAGCGGCCAGCACCAGGAGGATGATGACCAGGGCGAAGCCGAAGATGGTGACCATGGCGCTGTTGGTTTCACCCAAAGTCGCAGCCTCGGCCAGGGGCAGGATGCGGCTTCCGGGCGGCAGGAGCGGCGTGGCGATCTGCTCGGCGCGTGTCAGCGCATCGCCAAGCGCGAAATTGCCAGAGAGGTTGGAGGTGATCGCCACCGATGGCTGCTGCTGTTCGCGCGACAGCGACGGCGGCACGGCGCGCTCGGTTAAGGTGGCGATGGTCGACATCGGCACGAAGCGGCCATCCGCGGTCTTGAGGAAGACATTTTCCAGGTCGGTCGGGTCGTTGATCGGATTGGTCGTCGAGACCAGCTTCACGCCGTAGCTGCGGTCGGCAATGTAGACATCGACGACGTCGTTGCCGTCGAGCATGGCTTGCATGGTGTTGGCGAGCCCCGTGATGTCGATGCCGAGATCGGAGGCGCGCTCACGATCTATAGCTACGGCCAGTTGCGGCTGCGTCGGGTCGATCGACAGGCGCGGCGTCTGAAAGCGCTCATCCTTCTGCATTTCGGCGATGATCTTGATCGCTGCATCGCCAAGCGCCTTCCGGTCGTTGCCAACCAGAGCGAATTGCAGGCCGTTGCCGGCGCCGCGGATGCCGAGACTGTTGGGTTGGACCGGGAAGATCCGCACGCTGGGCACCTGTCTGGTCAACTGACTGATCTCGGCCATGATCTCCTGCTGGCTGCGGCTGCGCTCGTCCCACGGCGCCAGCGTCATCACCATGAAGCCAGAATTGTAGGAGCCGTTCTGGCCGGCGTTTTCGAAAGTCGAGCGGATCTCGCCGGAATCGCGCATCGGCTGGATCAGCCGCTCGATCTTCTGCATCTGCTGCGTCGTGTAGTCGAGGCTGACGCCTTGCGGGCCGTTGATGCGCAACAGCACGGCGGCGCGGTCCTCGGTCGGCGTCAGTTCCTGGCGGATGGTGCCGAATAGCGCGAAGGCGACGCCGGCAAACAGCACCGCGACCAGAACCACGATCCAGGGCGCATCGAGGCAAGCGTGCAGCGCGCGCTTGTAGCCGGCATTCAAGACGCCGCCGATGCGAGCGCCGACGCCTTGGCCGCCTTCGTGGTGAAGCGGCGCGCTGGTCAGCATGCGCGAAGCAAGCATCGGGCAAAGCGTCAGCGCGACCACGCAGGACAGAAGCACCGACATCGCAAGCACGAAGCCGAATTCGCGGAACAGGCCGCCGGTCTGGCCGGGCAGGAACGAGATCGGCACGAAGACGGCGACAAGCGTCAGTGTCGTGGCGACGACGGCGAAGAACACTTCCTGCGCGCCGAGCACGGCCGCCGCACGCGGCCCCATGCCTTCGTTGCGCCGTCGCACGATGTTTTCCAAGACGACGATGGCGTCGTCGACCACAAGGCCCGTCGCCAGCACCAAAGCGAGCAGCGTCAGGATGTTGACGGAGAAGCCGGCCAGATAGATGGCGGCGATGGTGCCGATCATGGCGACCGGCATCGACAGGCCGGGGATGAGCGTGGCGCGCCAGTCGAGCAGGAAGATGTAGATGACGATCAGCACCATGGTAACCGACAGCCCAAGCGCGATCTCGACCTCGTGCACCGCACCCTTGACGAAGACAGCGTCGTCGCTGGTGATCTTGATCGACATGCCCTTGGGCAGGTTCTCCTGCAGCTTGGCGACGGCGACCTGGACGCCCGTCGAAATGTCCAGCGTGTTCGATTCCGCCTGGCGGATAATGCCGAGGCCGATTCCGGTCTTGCTGTCCGAACGCAGCGTCGTCTGGCCAACATCGGGGCCGAGCGTGACGGTCGCGACATCGCGGATGCGCGTCGTGCCGCCGATGATGATGTTTTCGAATTCCTCGGGCGTCGTCACGTCGGCCGTGGTGCGGACGATCAGGTCCTGGTTGGTCGTTGTGATCGATCCGGCCGGGGAATCGAAGGCGACGGAGGCAAGCGCCGCCCGGAGGTCGGCGACCGTGAAGCCGAGGCTGGCGAGCTTGTTTTGGTCGACATCGATGCGAAAGATCTTGTCGCGGTCGCCATAGACCTGAACGTCGGCGACGCCGGGCACGGCGGCCAGTTCGTCCTCGATCTGGTCCTGGACCACCACCGTCATGTCCTGGATCGACATGGTGTCCGAAGTCACCGCCAGCCGCATCACCGCGTCGGAATTGGCATCGGCCTTGACGATGCGCGGCGGATCGGCGGTATCGGGCATCTGGTTGGCGACCCGGCCGACGGCATCACGCACATCCGAGGCGGCGACGTTGAGGTCGACACCGTCGTTGAACTCGATGGTGACGCGGCTCGAGCCGAAGGAGGAGGAAGACGAGATCGACTTGACGCCGGAGACGCGGGCGACGGCGCCCTCGATCGTGTCGGTCAGTTCGCGGTCGACGGTTTCGGCGGCCGCGCCTTCGAAGGTCGTGGAGACCGTGACGACGGCGCGGTCGACGTCGGGCAGTTCGCGGATCTCGACACCGTAGAAGGCAGCGAGGCCGGCAACGGCAATAAGAGTGTTCAGCACGAACGCCATGACCGGCCTGCGGATGAATAGCGCGGTGAAGCCGGTATCGCTGGCGGCGTTGACGGAGCCGGTCATGAGCCTTCCGCGGCGTTGGCGGCGCGCTGCTCCTGGCCGGCGATGCGAACCTCGCCGCCTTCGCTGACACTTTGGGTGCCTTCGGTGACCACCATGTCGCCGCTGTCGATCTCCGCGTCGATCAATACGGTCTCGGTGTTGCGCTGGATGATGCGCACCGGCACGCGCCTGGCCTTGCCGTCCTCGACCTGCCAGACATAGGCGCCGTCCGAACCCCACAGGATCGCCAGCGGGCTGACGGCCGGATAGGTCTCGCCGGGGAATTTCATGGTGATGGAGAACGACATGCCGGCGCGCAGCGAATCGGCCGGATTGGCGATGGTGGCCTTGACCAGAAGCGTGCGGCTCTTTTCGTCGATATGATTGTCGATCGCCGAAACCGTGCCGGTGTACGCGTTGCTCGGATTGGCGATCGGCGTCGCCGTCAATTGCGCGCCGACCTTGACGGCGGCGGCGAAGCGCTCGGGTACCTGGAAATCGACCAGGATAGAGGACCGGTCGTCAAGCGTGGCGATCGCCGACTGGTTGGTGACGTAATTGCCGGCCGAGATCGGCAGGATGCCGACCGTGCCGGTGATCGGCGCCAGGATCGAGCGGCGCCGCAGTGCAAGCTCGGCATCCTGAAGCGCCAGCTTGGCGCCGGCCAGAACCACTTCGGCATCGGCGACCGCGACCGGTGTCGCCGCGTTGGAGGCACGCAGCGACTTGACGCGGTCGAGCTTGGACTGAGCATCCTGCAAGGCAAGCTTGGCGCGGTCCTGTGCGATGATCTCCGTCTCGGAATCGAGCGTTGCGATGATCCGTCCCTTGTCGACATGAGTGCCGGATTCGACCAGCAACTCGGCAAGACGGCCGGAACTGTAGGGATTGACGGTCACCGAGGCGTTGGCACGGCCGGTGCCGATCGCTTGCAGGCGGTCGTTTATGGTGGCCGTACCGGCAGGCAAGGCGACGACGTTGACCTGCCGGACTCCATTGCGATTGCCAGCCTGTTTCGCGCCGTCCGCACCGCTTCCGGCGGGAGGCGTTGCCGCGTAGGCCCAATCCATCCCCCAGCGCGCCAGCACTGCCGGCGCGCCTGGATAGAAGCGTGCCCAGGCGGCCGCGGCGGCGACCACGATCACAAGCGCAACGACAATTTGCTTCCAGGTCCGCATCGACACTCCGGTTTCAGAAATCGTCGGCCATTCGCAAAGGAACGGCACAGCGACGATGCGGGCGGGCGGCAAAAATCCGGCCACGCCACACCCCGATATCAGCGGTTTATGGCAATTATCACGCAATCGTGCACATTAAATCTCGGTAACGTGAAACCGAGACGGCCGCGAAGCCGATGCAGTGATCCGGAGGATTCTGCTTATCGCAGGCCTTCCATCTCGCGGATGCGCCGGGCGCCGTCGGCCTCGAGTTGCCTGGTGACGGCGCCGATCAGCGTTTCGGCGACGACGAAAAGTGCCGCCGAGGAATCCCATGCGGAAGGCACGGCGGTTCGTCCGGCGATGACATGGCGAGCAAAGCGGGCGATCGGCGACAGCCACTGGTCGGTGAACAGTACGATCTGAACGCCGCGCTGATGCGCCTTCTCGGCGAAGCGGACGAGGCTGTCCTGGTAGCGCCTGATGTCGAAGATCACCAGCACGTCGCGCTTGCCCATGTCAATCAGCCGGTCACGCCACATGCTCTCCTGGCCGGCGAGGTGAAAGACATCGGGCTGGATGACGGCGAGATGGGCGGCCATGTAGCGCGCCAGCGGGTCGGTAAAGCGGCCGCCGATCAGGAATGTCTTGCCACGCCGCTCGGCCAGCCTGGTGGCAATGTCGGCAAGCTGCTTGTCGGACAGGTGCCTGAAGGTCTCGCGCATATTGTCGAGCGTTGCTTCCAGCATGGGCGACACCGTGCCGCCACTAGGCGAGGGCGGGTTGAGCGTTCGTATCGCCGGCGATTGCAATTGCGCCGCCAGTTCATCCTGCAGGCTCGACTGGAACTCGGGGTAATTCTGGAAGCCCAGCCGGGCGACGAAACGCAGGATCGTCGGCGAGGAGACGCCGGCCGCGGATGAGAATTCGGCGACTGTCTTGAGGCCGATCATCGGATAGCTCGCGATCAGCGTCTGCGCTGCGCGCCGTTCGCCGGCGGGCATCGCGCCGATACGGTCGGCAATCAATTCGGCAATGTTGGAAATCATCTTTTCCCCACCCTTGGCCCGCCGACCGTCTTTTCCCCAGATCGCATTTGACAAAGCCAAACAAACTGTATGAAATCATCCACCGGGACGCAATGAAACAAAATACGTAACATACGATACAGCGCTCCCAGGGGACGGCAGGACTATGGAGACAGCGCGGCCCGCCAGCCTTGCATCGTCTGATACCGTGAGGGTGACGAACCCCGGCGGATCGAGCCCCTTCGTGCTGACCTGCGATCACGCTTCCAATTTCCTTCCGGCTGAATTCGGCACGCTCGGCCTTGCCGTCGACGACCTGTCCCGCCATATCGCTTGGGATCCCGGTGCTTTGCCGGTTGCGCTGCGGATGGCGCAGGCGCTCGATGCGACGCTGGTCGAAGCCCGCATTTCGCGTCTCGTCATCGACTGCAACCGGCCGCTCGATGCGCCGGACCTGGTGCCGCCGGTCAGCGAAACCACTGCCATACCGGGCAATACCGGCCTGTCGGAAAAACAGCGCGCGGCGCGGGTCGCCCTGTCATGGCAACCGTTCCATGGCGCCATCGAGCGCATCGTCGAGGACCGGTTGGCGCGCGGCCAGGAGACCCGCCTGGTTTCCGTTCATTCCTTCACGCCGGTCTATAAAGGCCGCAATCGGCCCTGGCATATCGGCATCATCCATGACGATGATCGCCGGCTGGCGTCGCCGCTGATATCGGCGCTGCAACGGCTCTCAGGCATCACCGTCGGCATCAACGAACCCTATTCGCCGGCCGACCGCGTCTATTTCACGCTGGAACGGCATGCGCGCTCGCGCGGGCTACCCTGCGCGATGATCGAAATCCGCAACGATGAAATCTCCGGCGAAACCGGGCAGCGGAAATGGGCGGATATGCTCACGGGCATTTTTTCGGATCTGGAGCCAGAGGAGGCCAAGGGCTCTCGACGAAGCGCAGTCGGAAAGTCAGTTCAATCGGCCAGCTAAGAACCAACAGGGGAACTCTGACATGACAACACCTGATCACTCTGACAAGTCGGAGGACACAAAAATCCTCCACAGTATGGGCTACGCCCAGGAACTAGCGCGCCGCATGAGCGGCTTCTCCAACTTCGCCATTTCCTTCTCGATCATCTGCATTCTGGCGGGCGGCATTACGTCTTTTCCGCTGGCCATGGCGACCGGCAGCGGTTTCGAGGCGACCATCGGCTGGGTCATCGGCGGCGTCTTTGCGCTCGTGGTCGCGGCGTCTCTCGGCCAGATCGGATCGGCCTATCCGACAGCCGGCGGCCTCTATCACTGGTCCTCGATCCTGGGCGGACGCGGCTGGGGCTGGGCCACGGCCTGGATCAACTTGCTCGGCCTGATCTTCGTCGTCGCTTCGGTGAATGTCGGCGTCTACCTGCTGTTTCAGGGGCTCGTTGCTGGCCCGATCTTCGGCTGGGACACATCGGCCTGGGGCTTCTGGCAACAGACGGCGGCAGTCGTCTTGATTACAGTTACCCAAGGTCTGTTCAATCATCTCGGCATCAAGACGACGACGATGTTGACCGATTTTTCCGGCTACCTCATCCTCGTTGTCGCGGTCGTGCTGACGCTGACCTTCCTGATCTGGGGCGCGCATGGCTTCGACCTCGCGCGGCTGACGACTTTCGTCAACACGACCGGCGATCTCGGTGGTGGCTATGTTCCGACGGCCCGCACCGCACTCGTGGCCTTCCTGATTGGCCTTCTCTACCCGCTTTACACGATCACCGGCTTTGACGCCTCCGCGCATACCGCCGAGGAAACGCACAATGCCCGCGTCGCTGTGCCCAGAGGCATGATCCACGCGGTCCTCTGGTCTCTCGTCTTCGGTTTCGTCATGGCGGTCTCCTTCGTCCTTGCCAGCCCCGATCTCGTGGCGACCGCCAAGGACGGCGGCAATGCCTGGTTCAACCTGTTCAACAATCTGCCGGCGCCAACCTGGCTCAAGGCTCTGCTCGGCATCGCCATCGTGCTGTCGAACTATCTGTGCGCGCTAGCAGGGCTCACTTCGACCTCGCGCATGATCTTTGCCTTTTCGCGTGACGGAGGTCTGCCAGGGTCATCTTTATGGAAGCAGGTTTCGCCGACCTGGCGCACGCCCGTCCCGGCCATCTGGCTCGGCGTCGTTCTGTCGATTGCCGCCACGCTCTATTCGCCGGCTTTCGCGGCGCTGGCAGCCGGCTGCGCACTCTTCCTCTATGTCTCCTACGCCATGCCGATCGCGGCCGGACTTCTTGCGGAAGGAAAGAGCTGGACCGAGTTCGGACCATTCCGGCTCGGCATCTGGTCAAAGCCGTTCGCGGTCATCACCGTGCTTGGTGTTCTGGTGTTGATGTATGCCGGCATCCAACCGCCCTTCGACATCTTGATCAACTATGCGATCGGATTGATCGTTCTGCTCGTCGTTTTGTGGTTCGCCGTCGAGAACCGCCGCTTCCAGGGGCCGCCCATCGGCGAGACGGCAATCGCCAAGCGCAGGGCGACCATCGCAGCGGCCGAAAAGGCCGTCGGCGAATCCGCCTAAACAACCAATCAAGCCGTGGCGGGTTCGCTCGCCACGGTTTTTTGTTCTCGTTCATGTGACAAGCCCGAAACGCCAAGCACTGGAGTGCCAAAGGAATGGCCGGAAGTTTCTCGTTCGATCAGTTGAAGAAAGCGGTCTCCAGCGGCGAGATCGACACGGTGCTGGCATGCATTGTCGACATGCAGGGCCGGTTGGCGGGAAAGCGGTTCCTGGCGCAATACTTCGTCGATTCCGCGCATGACGAGACGCATGGCTGCAACTACCTGCTGGCGGCCGACATCGATATGGAGCCGGTGCCGGGCTACAAGGCGGCAAGCTGGTCGAAGGGCTATGGCGACTTCGTCATGAAGCCGGACCTGGCGACGCTGCGGCGCATTCCCTGGCTGGAAAAGACGGCGCTCGTCATTTGCGACGTGCTCGACCACCACACCCATGACGACCTGCCGCATTCGCCGCGCGCCATCCTCAAGAAGCAGGTCAAGCGGCTGAGTGAGCGCGGCTATATCGGCTATTTCGCTTCCGAGCTCGAATTCTATCTGTTCAACGAGACCTACGATTCCGCCCGAAAGAAGCATTGGCAGGGGCTCGATACAGCCTCGCCCTATATTGGCGACTACCAGATCGGCATCACCACCAAGGAAGAAGGCGTCATGCGCCGGCTTCGCAACGAGATGGAAGCCGCCGGCATTCCGATCGAGAATTCCAAGGGCGAGTGGGGTCCGGGCCAGGAAGAGATCAATGTGCGCTACGCCGAGGCGCTCGACATGGCCGACCGCCACGTCATCCTGAAGAACGGCGCCAAGGAGATTGCCGAGTCCGAAGGCAAGGCGATTTCCTTCATGTCCAAGTATAATTACGGTCTCGCCGGCAATTCCAGCCACATCCACAATTCGCTGTGGAGCGCGGACGGCAAGACGCCGCTGTTCTTCGACAGACAAGCCGACTGGACCTTGTCGACGCTCGGCCAGCAATGGGCGGCCGGGCAGCTGAAATACGCCAAGGAATTCACCTGGTTCCTGGCGCCCTACATCAATTCCTACAAGCGCTTCCAGGCCGGCACTTTCGCGCCGACCAAGATCATGTGGAGCGAAGACAACCGCACCGCGGGCTTCCGCCTGTGCGGCGAGGGCACCAAGGGCATCCGCATGGAATGCCGCATCGGCGGCGCCGACCTCAATCCCTATCTCGCCTTCGCGGCGCTGATCGCGGCCGGCCTCGCCGGTATCGACGAGAAGCTGGAATTGCAGAAGCCTTTCGTCGGCGACGCCTATCAGGCTTCTCGTTTGCCGGAAATTCCAAAGACGCTGCGCGATGCGACCGAGACGCTGGCGAAATCGAAGATGCTGAAACAGGCGCTCGGCGAGGATGTGCTCGAGCACTATGTCCACACAGCGAAGTGGGAGCAGTTCGAATACGATCGGCGTATTACGGATTGGGAACTGCACAGAGGGTTCGAGCGTTACTAAAGCTTTATGCAGCTTTATGTTGACAATGTAGTTAATGTAGCTCATATGAAGGCTGCAAGCTGCAATTGTTGGGGAGTTCGCAATGTCCAAATATGCGCCGCTGAAGGAATTTCTGGTCGCCCAGAATGCCGACCGTGTCCCTATGTCGTTCGATCAGATCGAAAGCGTGCTTAGTCTGCCGTTGCCGGCATCGAAGCGATACCCCGCGTGGTGGAGCAACAATCCGAGCAACAATCCCATGACCAGGGAGTGGCTCGAGGCCGGGTTCGAAACCGAATCCGTCAACGTAGGCGCTGGCAAGCTTGTCTTTCGCCGCGTTCGCAAGATGCCGACCGGTGACGCCGCACCCGCTGTGCGTACGCACCGTCACCCTGGATTTGGTTTCATGAAGGGCTTGATAGCAATCGAGGCCGGGTTTGATGTCACCAAACCGTTCGATGATGAGCCTTGGGATCGGGGTTATCTGGGCGGTGAAACTCAGGCGCAGCATGGTAAACACGTGATGCGCAAATGAGTGAAGAGCCGAGCCTGCTGCTGGACACGTGCGCGATGATCTTCATTGCAAACGACAGCAAAATCGACCCTCAGGCAAGTCAGAAGATTTCCGACGCGGCCTATGATGGCCGCCTCTATCTCTCGCCGATGTCAGCATGGGAGATCGGCATCGGTGTGGCCAAGGGCCGGCTCAACTTGCCCATAGCGCCGCTCGATTTCGTAGAGCGATTCATTGAGCGCATGTCCGCAAAACTCAGCGCGATTTCGCCGGCTATTCTGATCGCGTCCTCCAACTTGCCGGGTTCGCCCCATGGCGATCCCATGGATCGAATACTGATTGCCACTGCAAGGGCCTTGGACATGGTTCTTGTGACGCGAGACGAGCCCATCCTTCGCTACAGCCGCAACGGCCATCTGCGTACATTAGCCTGCTAAATGGAGCACCTTTTGGAAACCGTAGAACTCAAATCCCCCATCGACGGCTCGATCTATGCGGAGCGGCCGATCGCTACCGACCAGGCGATCAACGCCGCGGTCGAGCGTGCCAAGGCGGCGCAGGAGAAGTGGGCGCAGACGCCGATCGTCGAGCGCGGCAAGTACATGCTGGCGATGCTGGAAGCACTGGTCGCGATGACCGACGAGATCGTGCCGGAGATCGCCTGGCAGATGGGGCGTCCCGTTCGTTATGGCGGCGAGTTCGGCGGCGTCAAGGAGCGTACCAACTATATGGTCGAGATCGCGGAAGCGGCGCTCAAGTCCGTGCCGGCCGCCAACCCGAAGGACGGCTTCCGGCGCTATGTGAAGAAGGATCCGCTTGGGGTGGTCATGGTGATCGCGCCATGGAACTATCCCTATCTGACAGCGGTCAACACCATCGTGCCGGCGCTGATGGCCGGCAACGCCGTCATCCTGAAACATGCCGCGCAGACGTTGCTGGTCGGCGAGCGCTTTCAACAGGCTTTCGACAAGGCCGGCCTGCCAAAGGGCGTGTTCCAGAATGTCGTGCTCAACCATGCACAGACGGAAAAACTGCTGGGTTCCGGCAAGATCGACCATGTCAATTTCACCGGCTCGGTCGCTGGCGGCCGTGCCATCGAAAAGGCGGCGGCAGGCACCTTCATGACGCTTGGGCTCGAACTCGGTGGCAAGGATCCGGCCTATGTGCTGCCCGACGCCAAGATGGACCATGCCGTGGCCAATCTGGTCGACGGCGCCTTCTTCAATTCCGGCCAGTGCTGCTGCGGCATCGAACGCGTCTATGTGCACGAAAAAGTCTATGACGAGTTCGTCGAAGGCTTCATCGCCGAGACCAGGAATTATGTCGTCGGCAATCCGCTGGAGCAGGCGACGACGATGGGACCGATGGCGCAGGCGCGCTTTGCCGACCTGATCCGCGAGCAGAAGGCCGAAGCGCTGCGCAAGGGTGCCAAGGCGCACATCGACATGAAGGTGGCTAACGACAAGGCCGGCTCGCCTTACCTGGCGCCGGAGGTGTTGACGCAAGTCGACCATCAGATGAGCGTCATGCGTGAGGAAAGCTTTGGCCCGATCGTCGGCATCATGAAGGTGCGCAATGACGAGGAGGCGATCGCTTTGATGAACGACAGCCCCTACGGGCTGACGGCCTCGATCTGGACGCGCGACACCGAGCATGCGGTGGCGATCGGCGACCGCGTCGAGACCGGCACGGTGTTCATGAACCGCTGCGACTATCTCGATCCCGCGCTGGTCTGGACCGGCGTCAAGGACACCGGCAAGGGCGTTGCCCTGTCGGCGCTGGGCTATGACAATCTGACCCGGCCGAAATCCTTCCATCTGCGTGAAGCCATCTAATTCGAAAGACAAAAATGTCCAAGCTCATCTCCAAATGGAACTACCCCACCACCGTTCGCTTCGGCGCCGGGCGCATCAAGGAACTGCCGGAGGTGCTCGCGGCCACCGGCATCAAGCGGCCGCTTTTCGTCACCGATCCGGGATTGGCGAAACTGCCGGTCGTCGCCTCGACGCTCAGGATTCTCGACGAGGCCAAGGTGCCCTATGGCGTGTTCTCCGAGGTGAAGCCGAACCCGGTCGAGTCCAACCTCACCGCTGGCATCGCGGTGTTCAAGAAGGGCAAGCATGACGGCGTCATCGCCTTCGGCGGCGGCTCGGCGCTCGACCTCGGCAAGCTGATCGCCTTCCAGGCCGGCCAAGTCAGGCCGGTCTGGGACTTCGAGGATGTCGGCGACTGGTGGACGCGCGCCAACTCCGACGCCATCGCGCCGATCATCGCGGTGCCGACCACCGCCGGCACCGGCTCGGAGGTCGGCCGCGCCGGCGTCATCACCAACGAGGAGACGCATACCAAGAAGGTCATTTTCCATCCGAAGTTGTTGCCGGCGATCGTCATCGCCGATCCGGAGCTTTCGGTCGGCATGCCTTCCTTCATCACCGCCGGCACCGGCATGGACGCGCTCGCCCATTGCCTCGAGGCCTATTGCGCGCCGGGCTACCATCCGATGGCCGACGGCATTGCCGTCGAAGGCATACGCCTGGTGTTCGAGAACCTGCCGAAGGCTTATGCCAATGGCAAAGATCTCGTCGCCCGCGCCCACATGATGAGCGCGGCCGCCATGGGCGCCGCGGCCTTCCAGAAGGGGCTGGGTGCCATCCACTCGCTGTCGCATCCGATCGGCGCGCTCTACGACAGCCATCATGGCATGACCAATGCCGTGTTCATGCCATATGTGCTGGCCTTCAATCGCGACTCCATCGAGGAGCGTATCGCCCGGCTCGCCGCCTATTGCGGCATCAAGGGCGGTTTCGACGGCTTCGCCAAGGCTGTTATCAAGCTGCGCAAGGAGTTGAAGGTGCCGCACGCGCTGCCGGGCCTGATCAAGGGGCTCGACATGGACAAGAAGCGCAAGAGCCTGATCGCCGACATGGCGGTGGTCGATCCGACGGCCGGCGGCAACCCGGTCAAGCTGACCAAGAAGGCGGCGCTGACACTGCTCGAAAACGCCATCGCCGGGACGGTCTGAGGCCGGTTCCTGGATGCGGAAGTTGATCGGGAAACGAGGGGAAAGGAGAGGGGAAGGGCGATATAGGGGCGGATTAATGATTAGCCGGAAAATTAAGTGATGGCTAATTGCTACAGTCCGTTAAAAAGAGTTAACTTTTCACGCTGCGAGGCGCCGGTTTCACAAAGCTTTCATCTGGCTGTCACACGAAAACGATACCGCATCGCAGACGTCCAACGGCGTCAGTTCAATGGAGAGAACACATGTTCAAATTCACGGGGAAAGTGCTTTCCCTTTCGGCCGCGACCCTGATGGTGTCGTCGGTGATTTCGTCCGCCGCTTCGATGGACGATCTCATCAAGGCCGCCAAGGCCGAAGGCCAGCTCACCACGATCGCCTTGCCGCATGACTGGTGCGGTTACGGCGACGTCATCGCCGGCTTTAAGGCGAAGTATCCGGAAATCACCGTCAACGAACTCAACCCCGACGCCGGCTCCGGCGACGAAGTCGAGGCGATCAAGGCCAACAAGGACAACAAGGGCCCGCAGGCTCCTGATGTCATCGACGTCGGCCTGTCCTTCGGCCCGACCGCCAAGGCCGATGGCCTGTTGATGCCATACAAGGTGTCGACCTGGGACTCGATCCCGGACAGCGCCAAGGATGCCGATGGCGCCTGGTACGGCGACTATTATGGCGTGCTGTCGTTCATGGTGAACAAGGACCTGATCAAGGAATCGCCGAAGGACTGGGCCGATCTCCTCAAGCCCGAATTCGCCAACGCGGTCGCCGTCGCCGGCGATCCGCGCGCTTCGAACCAGGCCATCCAGGCCGTCTACGCCGCGGGCCTTTCCGGTGGCGCGGCTGCTGGTGAAGCCGCTGGCACCGCCGGTCTCGACTTCTTCAAGAAGCTCAACGCCGCCGGCAATTTCGTGCCGGTCGTCGGCAAGCCGGCAACGCTTGCCCAGGGCCAGACCCCGATCCTGATCAACTGGGACTACAACGCGCTCGCCGGTCGCGACACGCTGAAGGGCAACCCGCCCGTCGACGTCATCGTGCCGAAGACCGGCGTTGTCGCCGGTGTTTACGTGCAGGCGATCAGCGCGTTCGCGCCGCATCCGAATGCAGCCAAGCTGTGGATGGAATATCTCTATTCCGACGAAGGCCAGGTCGGCTGGCTGAAGGGCTATTGCCACCCGATTCGCTTCAACGATCTGGCCAAGAACGGCAAGATCCCCGCGGACGTTCTGGCCAAGCTGCCGCCGGCGGAATCCTACGCCTCGGCCGCCTTCCCGACGCTCGACGAGCAGGGCAAGGCGAAGGAGACCATCAGCAAGAATTGGGACGCCGTTGTCGGCGCCAACGTCAAGTAAGGCTTGAAATCCACCGGGCGGCCGCGAGGCCGCCCGGTTTCCCCTCGAAGACGGTAGCCGGCGCATGACCGATCTTACGCTTTCAAATCAGTCCGTCACCACCAAGCCCGCGCCGCCGAACGAGGCGACCACTTTCCGCTTTCCGATGCAGTGGATTGGCGTGGCGCCTTTCTTCATCTTTGTCCTGATGTTCCTGATCCTGCCGACGATCTATCTCGTCCTGGGCGCTTTCCAGAATGGCGACGGTCAGCTGACGCTTGATAATATACTGCAGCTGGTCAGCGATCCCTCGATCAGCGCTTCCTACTGGGTTTCGATCAAGATCAGTTTCTGGTCGGCTGTCATCGGTGCCTTTGCCGGGCTCGCGATTGCCATCGCCATCGTGCGCGGCGGGCTTCCCAACTGGACCCGCTCGGCGACCCTGACTTTTTCGGGTGTCGCCTCGAATTTCGCCGGCTTGCCGCTGGCCTTCGCCTTCCTGGCGACCCTCGGCCGCGTCGGCATCGTCACGACGCTTCTGCGCGACGTTCTCAATGTGAACATCTACGCGATGGGCTTCAATTTCCTCACGACATCGGGCCTGATCGCGGTCTATCTGTTCTTCCAGATTCCGCTGATGGTGGTCATCATCGTGCCGGCCATCGACGGCTTGAAGAAGGAATGGGGCGAGGCCGCCGCCACGCTTGGGGCCACCCAGTCGCAGTATTGGCGCATGGTGGTCATCCCGGTCTTGTGGCCGAGCTTCCTCGGCACCGTTATCCTGTTGTTCGCCAATTCCTTCGGCGCCATCGCCACGGCTTATGCGTTTGCCGGCCCGGCACTCAACATCGTTCCCATCAAGCTCTATTCGCAGATCAATGGCGACGTGCTGCACAACCCGCAGCTCGGCTATGCCATCGCCTTCGGCATGATCGTCATCACGGGCTTGGCCAACGTCTTCTACATCTGGTTCCGGACCCGGTCCGAAAGGTGGCTCAAATGAAGTCGGGCAAATTCTGGGCCTGGGTCGTCTTCATTGTCGGCGCGGCCTATTTCTTCATTCCGCTGATGGCGACTGTCGAGTTCTCGTTGCGCATGCGGCGCGGCGTCCATTCCTTCGACGCCTACCAGATCGTGCTGGGCGACGCGCGCTTCCAGTCGACCTTCCTGTATTCGGTGGTCGCGGCCGTCTTCACCATCATCCTCGGCGTGCTGATCGTGGTGCCGGCGGCATACTGGATCCGGCTGCGCCTGCCGCAGCTCAGGCCGATCGTCGAATTCATCACGCTGTTGCCGCTGGTCATTCCGGCCATCGTCATCGTGTTCGGTTATATCAGGATGTACGGCTCGAATTCCCCGCTGCCGTTCCTGGGCAGCAATATGGGTGCGAATGCGCTGCTGGTGATCGGCTATGCGACGCTGGCTCTGCCCTACATGTATCGCGCCGTCGATACCGGGCTGCGCACCATCGATGTGCGGACATTGACCGAAGCAGCGCAGATCCTGGGCGCCGGCTGGAGCACGATCATTGGCCGGGTGATCTTGCCTAATGTCCTGATCGCCGTGCTGTCGGGCGCCTTCCTGACCTTCGCCATCGTCATCGGTGAGTTCACCATGGCGAGCCTCCTCAACCGTCCGGCCTTCGGCCCGTATCTGCAAAACGTCGGCGCCAACCGTGCCTATGAACCGGCAGCCCTTGCCATCATCGCCTTCGCCATTACCTGGGGCTGCATGTCGCTCATCCAGATTCTGTCCCGCTTCGCGCCGAAATCGGCGAACCGCCCGAATTGACCTGAGAGAAAAAGCCATGGCCGAGCCATTCCTGTCCATCCAGCATGTGCGAAAGTCCTACGGGTCCAACACCGTGGTGCAGGATTTCAGCCTCGACGTCGAGCCGGGCGAGTTCGTCTCGTTCCTGGGGCCATCCGGTTGCGGCAAGACCACTGTGCTGCGCATGGTCGCCGGCTTCGAGGAGCCGTCGGCCGGCAAGATCGTCGTCGCCGGCAAGGACATCACCCGGCTGAAGCCCAACCAGCGCAATGTCGGCATGGTGTTCCAGGCCTATGCGCTGTTTCCGAACCTCACCGTGGCGCAGAACATCGCTTTCGGGTTGAAGGTTGCCGGCATGCCGAAAGCCGACGCCGACAAGCGTGTGGCCGAGATGCTCGACATGATCAGGCTGCCGCAGATGGCGGACCGCTATCCCTATCAACTCTCCGGAGGTCAGCAGCAGCGCATCGCGCTGGCGCGTGCTATCGCGCCGAAACCAAAGCTCCTGCTGCTCGACGAGCCGCTGTCGGCGCTGGACGCCAAGGTGCGCGTGTCGCTGCGCGAAGAAATCCGCTCGATCCAGAAGAAGCTCGGCATCACCACCATCTTCGTGACCCATGACCAGGAAGAGGCGCTGTCGATCTCCGACCGCATCGCCGTCATGTATGGCGGCAAGGCCGAGCAGGTCGCGACGCCGTTCGAGATCTACAACCGGCCGGCGACCAAGTTCGTCGCCAATTTCGTCGGCACGCTGAACGTGCTCGAAGGCAAGGTCACCGACGCCGCCTCCGGCAAGGTGCAGGTCAATACGCAGGAAGTCTCGCTCAAGGGCAAGCTCAACGGCTCGAAGTCCGGCGACACGCTGTCTCTGGCGCTGCGGCCCGAGGCGATTTCGCTCGGCCGCCAGCCCGGCCGCGACTCCAGCCTGACCGGAGAGATTTCCGAAGTGCACTTCCTCGGCTCGGTTATCCGGGTCCGTGTCGGCATCGGCGGCAACACGGTGTCGCTCGACACTTTCAACAACTCCGCCACCCCGCCGCCCGCAGTCGGGGAGAAGGCCGAGATTTCGTTCTCGTCGAGCGATATGCTGGTGCTGCACTAGGTAGTCCGCTGTCGGAAGGCGCTCCCAAACGGGCGCTCCAGCCGTCGGGATTTCTCATGCTGTCGGCGGACGACACGGTCCGTGCCAGAGATGTCCCTGTTGTTCCACGACCATGACTTTGGCACTGCCAATCGCCTCGTTCGGCGGCTACGATAGAGCATGGCTCTTTTCGAACTGACGCTTATCCTCCTGTTGATTGCAGTCGCGCTGACGGCGCTGTCGCGGCGGCTGCAAGTTCCCTATCCGTCGCTGCTGGCGCTGGCGGGCGCGGGCATCGCCTTCCTGCCCGGCATGCCCACCATCGAAATCGACCCGGAACTGGCGCTGGCCTTGTTCATCGCGCCGGTGCTGCTCGACGCCGCCTACGACACCTCGTTGCGCGATCTCAATCGCAACCGGCTGCCGCTCGCCCTGCTGGCCTTGGGGGCGGTCGTTTTCACCACCGCAGCGGTTGCGCTGCTCGGCTGGAAGATGGCAGGCCTGCCGATCGCCGCGGCCGTCGCCCTTGGCGCCATCGTAGCGCCGCCCGATGCCGTCGCGGCGTCGGCCGTGCTCGGACAATTCAAGGTGCCGCACCGCATCACCACCATCCTGCAAGGCGAGAGCCTGCTCAACGATGCAACCGCGTTGCTAATCTACCGTATCGCTGTCGCCGCCGCACTCGGTCCGTTCCTGTTGAGCAGCGCCGCGCCCATGGTCGTCTTGTCGACCGTTGGAAGCCTGCTGGCCGGCTATGTACTCGGCCGGCTGTCGCTTGCCACGCTGAGCCGCATCGAGGACGCCGCCAGCGGTACCGTGGTGCAGTTCGCCGGTACGTTCGGTGTCTGGATCCTGGCGGACAGGTTGGGTCTGTCGGCGATCATCACCATCGTCGTCTACGCCATGACCATCGCGCGGACCGCGCCACGCCGAATGTCGGCGAGAAAGCGTGTCAGTTCCTATTCGGTCTGGGAGACGGCGGTGTTCGTGCTCAACGTGCTGGCCTTCGTGCTGATGGGTCTGCAGGCGCGGTCGATCGTCGGACGGCTCGCCGGTACGGGAGAGCTCGACGCATTCGTCTTTGCCGCGGCTGTGCTGGCGGTCGTCATCGTTTCGCGCCTGATCTGGGTGCTGGGCTGCGGTGCAGTCATCAGGTGGTTTGCCCGCTTTGGCGGCGCCGAGCATCAGCCGGATACGCCGTCCTTTCGCGGCGGCGTGCTCATCGGCTGGTGCGGCATGCGGGGACTGGTAACCCTTGCCGCGGCATTCGCCTTGCCGGTCGAATTTCCTGCTCGCGACCCGATCGTGCTCGCCGCCTTCACGGTCGTGCTCGGCACCCTGGTGCTGCAAGGAATGAGCCTGAAGCCGCTGCTGCGCGTCCTGAAGCTGGATCCCGACGAAACGGTCGACCGGGAGGTAGCGAAGGCGCGCGTCGTGGTCATGCAGGCCGCGCTTGATGTATTGAGCGGCAAAACCTCGAGCGCCGCAGCCGCGGTGCGCGAGCAATATGCCGCCCAGCGCAAGATCGCCAAAAATCCCGAGGATGCCCAGGCCGCGACCGAATATGACAGGCTGCGTCTCTATGCCATCAAAAGCCAGCGCGATGCCCTGGAGGAGCTGCGCCGCAACGGCACCATCGGTGACGAAGCCTATCACCGTCTGGAGGAAGAGATCGACTGGACGGAACTTGCGGCATCGCCGGCAGGCCGGTTCCAGCCGCTGACCACCGACTAGCAGATACCGCGTCTCGGCCGCTGCCCTGCTGGCCCAAGCCCCGTCCGTCCTCCTGCACATTGCAAGCGATCGGCCGAACCGTTACTGCCAACACCGAAAAGTGAGCCGGATAAGCAATGAAGCTGGTCAGCTACAACATCCAGTACGGATTCGGCAGCGACGGGCGCTACGATCTTTCGCGTGCGGCACGCCTTGTCGCTGGCGCCGACATCATCGCCTTGCAGGAGGTCGAGCGGCACTGGCAACGCAGCGATTTCGACGACCAGCCGGAGCGGCTTTCCCAATTGCTGCCTGGGTATCACTGGGTCTACGGCCCAGCCTTCGACATGGATGCCAGCGAGCTGCGCGACGGCCGCCTGGTCAATCGCCGCCGGCAGTTCGGCACCATGGTTATGTCGAAGCTGCCGATCGTCTGGTCGCGACTGCACGCGCTGCCGATGCGCCGCACGCTGCGGCCGCTCAACACCCGCAACGCCGCCCTCGAATGCATGATCCGCACGCCGGCCGGGCCGGTCAGGGTGCTGTCGCTGCATCTCGCGCACATCGCGGCGGAAGAGCGGCTGGAGCAGATCGATTATCTCATGGCCGAGCATCGCCGGGCACCATCGGAAGGCGGACCGTGGAGCGGAGCGAACGATGAACCTTCGCGTAACTGGACACATGGGGAAGTCGAGCCGGAAAATCCGCTGGCGACGATCTGGATGGGCGATTTCAACATGGAACCCGGCAGCGCCGAATATCGCCGCATTGTCGGCAGCACGCCCTATCATCGGGGCGCTGCCTATCTCGACGGCTTCGTCGATGCCGCTTCTGTCGCCAGCGAGCCGGTGGCGGATTTCCATACGCATGAGAAGATCATCGACGGCAGACTGGCAAAGCGCCGGCTTGATCATTGCTTCGTCGGCGGCATGCTGGCCGGGCGTGTGCGTTCTGTTGGATCAGACATGGGCGAGGTGGCTTCCGACCACTTCCCGGTCCGGGTCGACATCGATCTCGAGACGCCCTTCGGCTTGGGAGGTCGATGAGCTCCCCATGACGCTTTTCGTCTTTTTCGCGGTGCTTGCCGCGGCCGCCATGCACGCGATCTGGAACGCACTGGTCAAGGTGCATCTCGACCGCTTCCTGTCGATCACGCTGATGACGCTCGGCATGGGCACTGCTGCCCTCGTCGTGCTGCCCTTCGTCGAGTTGCCGAAGGCGGAGGTCTGGCCCTACATCATCGCTTCGGTGATCTTCCACATGGGCTATCGCACCTTCCTGATCGGCGCCTACCAGGCCGGCGATTTCGCCCAGACCTATCCGCTGGCGCGTGGCACGGCACCCCTGCTGGCCGCGATTGGCGGCATGTTCGTCGTCGCCGAAGTGCCAGCGCCGCTTGCCATCCTTGGCATCCTGCTGTTATCGGCCGGCACGCTGGTGATGTCGTTTCGCGGTGGCGCGCATCTGGAGAAGCTGAACCTGGGCGCGGTCGGCTATGCGCTGGGCACGTCGATCTTCATCGCCAGCTACACGCTGTCCGACGGCAGCGGCGCGCGGCTGGCGGCAACGGCGCAAAGCTATGCCGCCTGGTTGTTCATCTGCGATGCATTTGGCGCGCTGGTGCTGTGCCTCGTTTTCCGAGGGCCCAAAGCGCTTCCCGTTCTGGCGCGCGACTGGAAGACGGGACTGTTCACCGGGGTGCTTTCCGGCGCCGCCTACTGGATTGTCATGTGGGCGATGACCAGGGCGCCGATCGCCTCGGTGGCGTCGCTGCGCGAGACCTCGATCCTGTTTGCCATGATGATCTCGGTCTACGCCCTCGGCGAGAAGATGACAGGCTGGCGCGGCGCTGCCGCGCTCAGCATTGTTGCAGGCGTCATCGCGTTGAGGATGGGTTGACCTCTCAGCCGAGCACCGTCATTACCTGGCCGCGCCGCTCCGGACTGAAGCGGATGACGACGATGATGCAGACGGCGACCACACCGGCAAAAAGCGCCAGCGCATAGCCATAGCTGCCGCCGGGGGCTTCGGCGATCCCGGCCTGATATGGACCGCCATAGGAAGCGGCGAGATTGCCGGCCTGATAGATGAAGCCGGGCAAGGTGGCGCGCACCGCACCGGGAGAAAGCTCGTTGAGGTGGACCGGGATGACACCCCAGGCGCCTTGCACCGCGACCTGCATGACGAAGGCGCCAATGGCCAGCATGAAGGGCGTGGAACTGTAGGCCCATAGCGGGATCGCCGGCAGGGCGATGATGCAGGCGAGTGTAATGGCGTTGATGCGGCCGATCTTCTCCGACAGCGCACCGAATGCCAGGCCGCCGACGATGGCACCGATGTTGGCAACGATGGTGATCCAGCTCACCGTGTGTGGGTCAAAGCCGTGCTGTTTCTTCAAAAAGGTCGGGTAGAGATCCTGCGTGCCATGGCTGAAGAAGTTGAAGAACATCATCAGCACGACGGCATAGAGCGCGACGCCCCAGTGCTTCTGCAAGGTCTCCAGCATCCCCGGTCGAGCGGTTTTCTGTGCCTCGACGAAGGCAGGAGATTCCGGCACATGCGAGCGGATGAACAGGACGACCAGCGCCGGGACGAAGGAGAGCAGGAACATGGCGCGCCAGCCGATCGTGTAGCCGCCGATCGTCTGCTGGTAGAGCAGGCCATAGACCACCGCCGCCAGCAGGTAGCCGGCCGGATAGCCGCATTGCAGGATGCCCGAGACGATGCCGCGGGCGCTCGGCGGGACGGATTCCATGGCGAGTGAACTGCCGAGGCCCCATTCGCCGCCCATGGCGATGCCGAACAGCGCGCGCAGCGCCAGGAAGATGCCGAGATTGGGCGAGAAGGCGGCCAGCGCCCCGATCACCGAATAGCTGACGATGTTGAGCATGAGAATGGGCTTGCGCCCGTATTTGTCGGCTAGCATGCCAAAGAAGAACGCGCCGATGAAGCGCGTGGCCAAGGTCAGGAACAGTGCCTTTGACACTGCCGGGACATCCGTCTGGAATTCAGTCGCAATATCGGTGAGCAGGAATGTCAGAAGGAAGAAATCGAAAGCATCGAGCGTCCAGCCCAGGAATGAGGCCAGGACGGTTTTCTTCTGCTCGGTAGTGAGGTTCAAGGCGTCCTCCTTTGCATCCCCCAAAGGAACGATATGTCGCCCTGTCGGCAAAAGAGAACAGCGATCGGCCGGCTTTCGAAAGGCCGGCGGTCACTTTTTCGTAAGATCGAGATCGAAGACCATCAATCCGTCCGCGCCGCCTTCGAGAGCCGCGACCAGGCGAGCGCCGGCACGCTGATGCGCCTCATGGACGAGATAGGCGTCGCGCGCCGCGGCATCGCGGAAATCGATGGTGAAGCCATAGGTGAACCCGCGCGCGAAAGGCTCTGGGCTGACATTGGTGCTGAACTGGACGGTGTCCATGCCTTCGACCACCTGTCGCAACGCCTCGAGGCCGGCGTGGATGGCCGTGCGCTCGGTCGACGACACATCGCTGCGAAATCTGGCGAAAACGCAGTGCCTGATCATTTTACCACTCCCTATGCAGCACGATTGCCGGAAAACACTGCCGGCGGCAGCGGCTCGCGGCCGAGGATCAGGTCGGCACCCTTTTCGCCGACCATGATCGTCGGCGCATTGGTGTTGGAGGAAGGCACGCGGGGCATCACCGAGGCGTCGCAGACGCGCAGGCCCTCGATGCCGCGCAGTCTCAGGTCCGGCGTCACCACCGCCATCTCATCATGGCCCATGCGGCAGGTGCCGACAGGATGGTGATCGGTCTTGGAGGTGCGGCAGGCATAGTCGATCAGCTCATCGTCGCTGGCGAGCGACGGGCCGGGCAGCACCTCGCGCAGCACGTAAGGGGCAAGCGCCTTCTGCCGCATGATCTCGCGCGCCAGCCGCAGCCCTCTCAGCGACATGTCGCGGTCATAGGGATCGGACCAGTAGTTGGGGTCGATCAGCGGGTGGTCGGAGGGATCAGCGCTTTTCAGCCGCACCGTGCCGCGCGAGCGCGGGCGCAGGAAGGCCGAGTTCAAGGTGACGCCCGGGTTTTTCAGCTTCTCGACGCCAGCCTCGATGCCGGAGCCGAGGCCCAGATGGAACTGGATATCGGGCGAGGCGGCGGTCGGGTCGGCGTACCAGAAGCCGCCGGTCTCGAACAGGCTGGACGCCACCGGCCCCTTCTTCAACAGCAGATATTGCAGGCCAGCCCAGGCCGTGCGGTGCAGCTTGGCATAATTGTCATAGGTGTGGTCGCCGGTGCATTCGGCGATGACGAACAGGTCGAGATGGTCCTGCATGTTGGAGCCGACGCCGGGCAGGTCATGCACCGGCGTGACGCCGACCGATTTCAGATGGTCGGCCGGGCCGATGCCCGACTGCATCAAAAGCTTAGGCGAACCGATGGCGCCGGACGAGACGATCACCTCGCGGTCGGAGCGCAGGATTTTTGTTTCGCCGCCCGGCCTGTCGACCACCTCGACGCCGATGGCGCGACCGTTCTCGATGACGATGCGGGTGACCAGTACGTCGGTCCTGACGGTGAGGTTCTTGCGAGCGCGGATCGGCCTGAGATAGGCGACCGAGGCGGAGGAGCGCCGGGCATCCTTCTGGGTCAGCTGGTAATAGCCGACGCCTTCTTGGGCAGCGCCGTTGAAATCCGGATTGAAGGGAATGCCCATCTCCTGGCCGGCGCGGAAATAGGCTTCGCAGATCGGCAGCGGCGCAATCGGGTTCGAAACGCCGAGCGGGCCCTGGTCGCCGTGGAAATCGTTGGCGTAGCGCTGGTTGTTTTCGGCCCGTTTGAAATAGGGCAGCACGTCGCGGTAGCCCCAGCCGGCCAGCCCTTCCTCCTTCTCCCAGGCGTCGTAGTCGCGCGCATTACCGCGCGTGTAGATCTGGGCGTTGATTGAGGAGCCGCCGCCGACCACCTTGGCCTGCGTGTACCAGAAGACGCGGTCGTTCATGTTTCTCTGCGGCACCGTCGACCAGCCCCAGGACGCAATGCCCTTGGTCATCTTGGCAAAGCCCGCCGGCATGTGGATATAGGGATGCCAATCCTTGCCACCGGCTTCGAGCAGCAGCACGGAGTTGGAGGGATCCTCACTCAGCCGGTTGGCCAGCACGCAGCCGGCAGGGCCGGCGCCCACGATGATGTAGTCGGTCATTGTCTCATCCGTTCATAGCCGAGGCACGGAAAGCGCGCCGTCGACATTGATGATCGAGCCGGTCGAAAAGCCCAGTCTCCCGGCAGCGAGCGCGGCCACCATGGCGCCGATGTCGGAAACTTCGCCCCAGCGTTTCGCCGGCACCAGGCCGCCGTCTATCAAAGCGTCGTATTTGGCGGTCACGCCCGCCGTCATGTCGGTGCGGATAATGCCCGGCCGCAGCTCGAACACGCCGATGTTTTCCGGGGCGAGCCTGAGCGCCAGATTCTTCACCCACATCGAAAGCCCTGCCTTCGACATGCAATATTCGGAGCGTTCCGGCGAGGCCATCTCGGCGCTGACCGATGTGATGGTGATGATCGATTTCGCATCATCGCTGGGCTGGCGGAGCATCGCCTTGGCGACCGCCTGGCTGAGGAAGACGGTGCCCCGCAGGTTGACGCCGAGCGCGCGGTCGAAATTGTCGGGTTTGAGGTCCAACAGGTCGCCCCGCACCACGGCGCCGACGCCGGCATTGTTGACCAGGCAATCGATGCGGCCGAACGCGCGCATGGCAGAGTCGACGAGGGCGGCGTGGGCGGAAAGATCGGCGATGTCGCAGCTGACATAGGCGAATTTGGCGCCGCGTGCGGTTATGTCAGTGGCGAGCTCGCCTGCGGCTGTTTGGGCAAGGTCAGCGACGAGAATGTCGAAGCCGGCGTCGGCCAGCGCTTCGGCGCAGGCAAGGCCGATGCCGCGCGCGCCGCCGGTGACGATGGCCGCCGGGCGGGTCATGCGGCGAGGTCCGTCTTGCGGATGTGTTCGGCGACACGCAGCGCCTGGGCGGCGATCGACAGCGCCGGGTTCACGGCGGCCGAGTTCGGCAGAAAACCGGCGTCGACGACGAACAGGTTCCGGTGATCGAAGGCACGGCACAACGGATCGAGCGGCGACGTCGCCGGATCCTCTCCGATTTTCACCGTGCCGCACTGGTGCGAGGGCGTGCGTTTGTCGAAAGGGCGCGACAGCACCAGGGGATAACCGCAGGCGCGAAAATTCTCGCGCATCACCTTGGTCAGCCCGTCGAGCGACTGCATGTTGGAGCGCCGCCATTGCATGACGATGTCCTTGCCGTCGGCCATGATGCGGCTTTCGGGATCTGGCAGGTCCTCGCACATCAGGTACCAGTCGACCGCATGGCCGGCCATGAAATCGAGCGCGAATTTCGGCACTCGTTTCACATTGGCCTTGAGCATGTTGCCGTCGATCTTGCCGAGAAGCTGGACATTGCCGAGCGGTTTGCCGCCCTTGCCGTCGGAGAGGTAATAATCGTTGAGCATCAGCGTCTTCTGGTAGACGGCATCGTTCCGGCGGCGCGGATCGATCGCCAGCATGGCGCTCGAATTGTGGTTCATGAAGTTGCGGCCGACCTGGTCGGAGCGGTTGGCCAGGCCTTTGCCGCCCCCCTTGCCATTGCTGGGTGAGGGCGAGCGCAGCAGGATGACCGCTGAATTGACCGCGCCGGCCGACAGGATGACCAGTTTTGGCGACAGCTTTTTCAGCTCGCCGCTCTGGCGGTAATGAACCGCTGATACGGTTTTACCGTCCGGAGCAGTCTCGAGATATTCGACATAGGCGCCGGTTTCGAGCTTGATGTTAGGATCGTTCAGTGCCGCCGCCAGCGGTGCGGTCTGGGCGTCCATCTTTCCCTGGCCAGTGTTCGGAAAAGCGTCCCAGCCGGTCCTGCCTTCCCTGAGCCAGGTGCCGATATCGACGCCAAGCGGCAGCGAGGCCGGATGCAGGCCCAGCCCCTTGAGCTCGGCGCGGGCACGGGCGATCGGCGCCTCGTCCGGCACTGGCTTGTAGGAATAGGGGATCGAGTGGAACGGCTCGGTCGGGTCCTCGCCAAGCGTGCCGCGCACGCGGAACAGCTGCTCTGCCCTGGAATACCAAGGCTCGAATTCGTCATAGGAAAACGGCCAGGCCGGCGAGACGCCGCCGAAGTGCTCCATGGCGGAGAAATCCTCTTTGCGGTAGCGGATCAGCACCGCGCCGAAGAATTTCGAATTGCCGCCGACATAGTAGTAATTGCCCGGGTTGAATGCGGCGCCACCGGCCTCACGCCACATCTCCTTCGGCCGGTAGTGGCCATCAACGAAAATCGAGCGCGTGTCGCGTGCATGCGGCGTTGCCGGCAGCGGCTCGCCGCGTTCCAGCATCAGGATCGAGGCGCCGCTGCCGGCTAAGCCGGAGGCGATCGTGGCGCCGCCGATGCCGGAGCCGATGATGACGATATCCGGGTTTGTCATGGCCTAAAGCGCGCCGCTTTTGAATGGACACATGCGACGCGCTTTAGGTCTATTGTCTTGATGCATGTCGTTGCCCCAAAACCGGACCCACTTTTGGGCGACGCACATCAGCGGATACGGCTCTCGGTCGCCGGATCGAAGAACACCGCCTTGGTCAGGTTGAAGGCGAGCGGCGTGTTGGTGCCGGGCTGGATGTTGGCATCTGCGCGCAGCCGCGCCACCACGCCTTTGCCGCCGAGGTTGGTGACGGCGAAGGTATCGGAACCGGCCGGCTCCACCACCTCGATATGGCAATCGGCGGTGGCGATTTGCGAGGCGTTGCGCTCCGCGCCTTCCGGATCGGTGAGCGCCTCGGGGCGAACGCCGAAGATGACCGGCTTGCCCTTGAACGCCGACAATCCGGCCGGGGCGTTGGCCATCGGCAGAGTGATCGGCTGGCGTGCCTCGCGATCGAGCACGACGGCCAGGTCGCTGCCATTGCCGTCGATGGTCGCCGGGATCAGGTTCATCGCCGGCGAACCCATGAAGTCGGCGACGAAGACATTGCTGGGGTTGTTGTAGATCTCGGCCGGCGTGCCGAATTGCTGCACCTCGCCATCGCGCATGACGGCGATTTTGGTCGCCAGCGTCATCGCCTCGATCTGGTCGTGGGTGACATAGACGATGGTTGTGCCGGTGGTGGCATGCAGGCGCTTGATCTCGATGCGCATGTCGACGCGCAGCTTGGCGTCGAGGTTGGACAGCGGCTCGTCGAAAAGGAACAGCTTGGGGTCGCGCACCAGCGCCCGGCCCATGGCGACGCGCTGGCGCTGGCCGCCCGAAAGCTGGCTCGGCTTGCGGTTCAGCAGATGGCCGATCTGCAGCACCTTGGCCACCTTGTCGATCGCCTTCTGGCGTTCGTCGGCCGGCACGCCGCGCATCTCCATGCCGAAGGAGATGTTCCCGGCGACCGTCATGTTGGGGTAGAGCGCGTAGCTCTGGAATACCATGGCGATGTCGCGCTTGGACGGGTGCAGATCCGTGATGGTGCGGCCATCGACGCGGATATCGCCGGAGGTGATGGTCTCCAGTCCGGCGATGGTGTTGAGCAAGGTGGATTTGCCGCAGCCGGAAGGACCGACCAGCACCAGGAAGCCGCCCTTTTCCAGTTCGAGATTGATCCCCTTCAGGATCTCGACCTGGCCGAAACGCTTCCTCAGACCATCAATTTCCAGAAAAGCCATTGGGTTATCCTTTGACCGCGCCCGCCATCAGGCCACGCACGAAGTAGCGGCCGGCGAGCACGTAGACGAGAAGGGTGGGCAGTGCCGCGATCATCGCGGCCGCCATGTTGACGTTGTATTCGACGACGCCTGTCGAGGTGTTGACGACGTTGTTGAGCGCCACCGTCATTGGCATGGCGTCGCCGGTGCCGGCATAGGCGGAGGCGAACAGGAAGTCGTTCCAGATGTTCGTGAACTGGTAAATGACGGTGACGACGAAGATCGGCATCGAATTCGGCAGCATGATGCGCCGAAAGATCTGGAAGAAAGAGGCGCCGTCGACCTGCGCGGCCTTGACCAGTTCGGTCGGGAACGCCTCGTAATAGTTGCGGAAGAACAGCGTGGTGAAGCCGATGCCGTAGACGACGTGGACGAACACCAGGTTCACCGTCGGGTTGCCGAGGCCGAAGCTGGTTCCGACCGTGTTCTGCAGCGTCACGCCAAACCGTCCGAGGCTGCCCAGGATCGTCGCCATCGGCAACAGTACCGACTGGAACGGGATGAAGCAGGCAAACAGCATCAGCCCGAACACCAGCGTCGCACCGCGGAAACGCCATTTGGTCAGCACGTAGCCATTGAGCGCGCCGAGCATGGTCGAGATCAGCACGGCCGGAACCACCATCTTTATGGAGTTCCAGAAATAGCCCTTGATGCCGGCGCAGGTGAGGCCGACGCAGGTCTCACCCCAGGCCTTCAGCCAGGGGTCGAAGGTCGGCGCCTTTGGCAGCGCCAGCATGTTGCCGTTCTGGATCTCGTCCATGGTCTTGAACGAGGTCACCAGCATGACGAACAGCGGCATCAGGTAGAACAGCGCGAACAGCGCCAGAAGCCCGTAGATGACGATGCGGTTGACGATCTTGACGTTCATGCCGCTGGCCTGGCGGGCGGGAGTGGTCACGGCGCTCATCGCGACTTCTCCCTGAGTTCCGAATAGAGATAGGGCACGATGATGGCGACGATGGTCATCAGCATGATCACGGCGCTGGCCGAGCCGACGGCCATTTCGTTGCGCTTGAAGGTGTATTCATACATGAAGTTGGACGGCAACCAGGCCGAGCCGCCGGGGCCGCCGCTGGTCAGTGCCACGACCAGGTCATAGGATTTGATGGCAAGGTGCGCGAGCACGATGAAGGCCGACAGGAAGATCGGCCGCAAGAGCGGAATGACGATACGGCGATAGAGCTGGAAGGTGGTGGCGCCGTCGATCTGCGCCGCCTTCATGATCTCGCCGTCAATACCGCGCAGGCCGGCCAGGAACATCGCCATGATGAAGCCGGAGGCCTGCCAGACGCCGGCGATGACCACGGTGTAGATGACGAAATCCTTGTTCTTGATCCAGTCGAAATGGAAGCTCGTCCAGCCCCATTGATGCAGCGTCTGTTCGAGACCTAGGCCGGGGTCGAGGAACCATTTCCAGGCAACGCCGGTGACGATGAAGGAGAGCGCCATCGGATAGAGGTAGATGGGGCGCAAAACGCCTTCGCCGCGAATCTTCTGATCGAGCAGGATGGCCAGGAACAGGCCGAGCGCCAGGCAGATCAAGATGTAGAGAAAGCCGAAAATGCCCATATTGGTGATCGACGTGTACCAGCTCGATGGCGGGTCGGTGTCGAAGGTCCAGCCCCACAATCGCTGATAGGCGCGTGCGCCTGTTATGGCATAGGACGGGAAGGTCTTGGAGTTGGTGAAGGACAGATAGATCGTCCACAGGATGAAGCCGTAGACGAAGACGATGGTGATGGCGAAGCTCGGCGCCAGCACGATCTTGGGCAAGGCATCCTGCAGGCGCGAGCGCACCGAGGTGCGCGACCGTTCCGGCGTCAGCTTGATCTGGGTTGTCGCTACACTGCTCATGGGGTTCCTCCCGTCGGCATCCGGCCGATCGGCCTCACGGACCGGAAACCTTCCCCGCCGGAGCGGGGAAGGTGTTTGTGGCCGGCGCTTACTTGGCGTCGTCGATCGCCTTGACCAGTTCGGTCACGGCTTCGTCCGAGGTCTTGATCTGACCGTGGACAAACTTCGAGATGACGTCCTTGTAGGCATTGGCGACAGCCGGAGGCGCGCCATAGCCCTGGGCCAGCGAGCCGAACAGCGTGCCGCCTTCATTGGCCTTCTTCAGGTCGGCGATACCCTTCTTGCCGCAAGCGTCGAAGTCGGTGTCAGGCACGTCGGTGCGGGCCGGAACCGAACCCTTGACGACGTTGAAGGCCGACTGGAAGCTCTTCGACAAGGTGGCGGTGGCCAGAGCGATCTGGGCGGCCTTGCGGTCGTCCGGAACGTTGAACATGCCGAACATGTCGGAGTTGTAGATCACCGAGCCGTCGGTGCCCGGGAAGCGATAGCAGAGGAAGTCCGTACCCGGTGTCTTGTTGGCGGCGTGGAACTCGCCCTTGGCCCAGTCGCCCATGACCTGCACCAGCGCATCGCCCTTGATGACCATCGCGGTGGCGAGGTTCCAGTCGCGGCCAGAGAAGTTCGGGTCGACATAGGTGACGAGCTTGGCCAGATTGTCGAACGACTTCTTCATCGTGTCGGACTTGAGCGACGCGTCGTCGAGGTCGTTCATCGCCTTCTTGTAGAACTCAGGTCCGCCGGTCGACAGCACGACGGAATCGAACATGGTCGCTTCCTGCCAGTTCTGGCCACCAAGCGCGAGCGGGGTGACCCCAGCCGCCTTGGCCTTGTCGAGCAGGGCGATGAAATCGTCGAAGGTCTTAGGCTCGGTGCCGCCGATCTTGTCCATCACCGCCTTGTTGATCCACAGCCAGTTGACGGAGTGGACGTTGACCGGAGCGGCAACCCACTTGCCGTCATAGACGGAGAACTTCTGCAGCGCGGCCGGAACCGACTTGTCCCAGCCTTCCTTCTTCGCCGTCTCTGTGAGGTCGCCCATCACGCCGGCAGCGGCATAGTCGAGCACGGTGTAGCCGAGCATCTGCGAGGCGGTCGGATAGTTGCCGGCCGCGACCATCGCCTTCAGCGCGGTCATGGCGGCATCGCCGCCGCCGCCGGCCACGGGAACGTCCTTCCAGGCATAGCCTTCCTTGGCCAGATCGCCCTTGAGCACGTTGAGAGCAGCTGCTTCGCCGCCCGACGTCCACCAATGCAGCATCTGCACTTCCTTGACGTCCTCGGCATGGGCCGCGAAAGCCAGGCCCGAAGCGAGCGCCGTTCCGATAAGCAGTTTGCGCAACATGTACTTCCTCCCTTGTTGCATTACACGACCGGTGGCAGCCCACCGGGTTCTTCCCAACTCAGCCGACCCACCAACCGGTGCGCTGGCCGCGATGAAACTGGATTGTCTTTTCCTCGGTATAATCCTCGACAGCGCGCTTGCCGAGTTCGCGGCCCAGACCGGACTGCTTATAGCCGCCGAACGGCAGTTCTGGATAACCTTCCATGAACGTGTTCACCCAGACCGTCCCCGAACGCACGCCCCGCGCCACCGACATGCAGGTGTCGATGCTGGCGCTCCACACACCCGCCGATAGACCATAGGGCGTGTTGTTGGCGATGCGCAACGCCTTTTCAATCGATTCAAAAGTCAGCACCGAGAGCACTGGTCCGAACACTTCCTCGCGTGCGACCGCCATGTTTTCGGTGACGTTGCGTAAGATCGTCGGATCGAGATATTGGCCGGCATTGGAAGGGCGTTGCGCGCCGCCGCTGTAGATGCTGCCGCCCTCGCTCGCGGCGGCCGCGACGTAGTCGGTCACCTTGGCCAAATGGTCTGACGAAATCATCGCGCCGACCTTGGTGAGGTCGTCGAGCGGATCGCCCACGGTTACCCTGGCGGTCAATGCCTTCACGGCGCCCAGGAAGTCGTCGGCGATCGCCTCATGCACGATCAGCCGGCTGCCGGCATTGCAGCACTCGCCGGCGTTGAAGAAGCCGCCGAATACCGCAGCATCGGCAGCGGCTTTAAGATCGGCATCGGGGAAGACGATCTGGCCGTTCTTGCCGCCGAGTTCCATCGAAACCTTCTTAAGGGAATTCGAGGCCGCAGCCATGGTCATCTTGCCGACACGAGTGGAACCGGTGAACGAAACCATCTCGACCAGGGGATGGCTGACCATCGGCGCGCCGACATCGGCGCCGAGACCGGCGAGGATATTGACGACGCCAGCGGGAACGCCGGCTTCCAACAGAATATCGCCAAGCACGAAGGTCGAGGCCGACGTCATTTCGCTTGGCTTGACCACGGCCGTGCAGCCGGCGGCGAGCGCGAAAGGCAGTTTCTGGCTGACGATGAGGAACGGGAAATTCCACGGCGTGATGATCGAGACGACGCCGATCGGCTCACGCAGGACGACGCCCAGCATGGCATCGCCGAGATTGGCGTAGCTTTCGCCGTGCAACGTGCGGGCCAGCGAGGCGGCATAGCGCCAGATGTCGACGGCACCGCCGATCTCGCCGCGCGCCTGGGCGATCGGCTTGCCGGATTCCAGCGCATCGAGCCGGGCGATGTCTTCCAGCCGGATCTCGATCAGGTCGGCGGCCTTGAGCAGGATCGCGGCGCGTTCGGACGCTTGCATGCGCGGCCAGGGGCCGGTCTCGAAGGCCCTGTGCGCCGCCTGCATCGCGGCTTCCACTTCGGCAGCACCCGCCTGAGCATAGTGTGAAACCATGAAGCCGTGGCCGGGGCTCTTGCGTTCCAGCATGCGGCCATCGCGGGCATCGACATGCTTGCCGTCGATCAGAAGCTTGTATGCCTTGGGCGCCACGGAGGCCTCGGCAGGCATGGAAATCTTCAGAGGTGCATTCATGTGATTTCCACTCTGTCCTACGAACGCGAAAACACGGGCTTCTGCTTGGTCTTGAAGGAGCCGACGCCGGCCTTGAGATCGCTGGTGAGCGCCATGAAGCCGCTGGCCAAGGCCTCTGTCGCAGCGGCACTTTCCTCGCCTTCCGCCACCGCAATCATCAGCTTGGCGGCTTCGGTCGCCAGCGGTCCGCGTTCGGCGATTTTTTCAGCCCAGATCCTGGCTTCATCCGACGCCTTGCCGGTTTCGACGACGCGGTCGACGATACCCAGCGCAAGCGCTTCCGGCGCCAGGAAAATCTCGCCACCGACAGCCATTCGACGCACCGTCTGGGCGCCGAAGCGACGCACCGCGCGCTGCGTGCCGGACCAGCCGGGGACGACGCCGATCGAGGTCTCGGGGAAGCCGAGCTTCACCTGCGTTTCCGCGACGCGGAAATCACAAGCCACAGCCAGTTCCAGCCCGCCGCCGAGCGCATGACCGGACAGAACGGCGATGATCGGTTGCCGCAGCCGCGCCAGCCGGTCGAAGACACGGTGGCCGTAGCGCACCCATTGCACCTGGAAATCGGCGGCGCTCATGCTCCCCCAGGCCTCGACGTCGCCGCCGGCGCAAAACCCCTTGCCTTGGCCGCATATGAGGACGACGCGGACCTCCTGAGCGCTTTCCGCCTCGTCCAGCGCCGCTTCCAGCGCGCGCAGCATCGGGATATCGAGCGCGTTGAATTTTTCCGGACGGCGCAAGGTGACAATGCCGATCGCGCCATCCTGCTCGAAGGTGACGAGACGCTCAGCCATGCGCGCCTCCGAGCAAGGCGCCGCCATTCAGCGACAGGCCGATCGGCCGATCCTGGTAGAGCGCCGCCGGCGTCAGCTTGAGGTCGTTGGCTACGTTGAGCGGGATCTCGGCCTGCGCCAGCACATCGCGATCGAGGTCGATGCCCGGCGCCAGTTCCGTCACCATCAGCCCATCGGGCGTCAGCTTCATGACGCAGCGCTCGGTGACATAGGTGATGTCTTGTCCCTGCGCGACGGCGCGCTTGCCGGAGAAGGAGATGTGCTCAACCTCCTCGACGACTTTCTTGACCTTGCCTTCCGCGTCGATGCGGATGCCGCCATCGGCGAGCGACAGCTTGGCCCCGGCATTGAAGAAGCCGGAAAAGACGATCTTCTTCGCCCGCGAGGTGATGTCGACGAAGCCGCCGGCGCCGGCGGTGACATGCGGCCGCGCCGAAAGCCTGGACACGTTGACCGAGCCGTGGCGGTCGATCTGCAGGAAGGAAAGCAGCGAAGCGTCGAAGCCGCCGGCCTGGAAATAGATGAACTGGTGCGGCGAGGGCATGATCGCCTCGGCGTTGGAGGCGCAGCCGAACTTGAAGTCGAGCAACGGCACGCCGCCGACCGCGCCCTGTTCGATCAGCCAGGTGACCTTGCCGTGCTGGCCTTCTTCCAGAAGAATACGCGGCACGTTGGCCGAAATGCCGAAGCCGATGTTGACCGCCATGCCATCGCGAAGCTCCATGGCGACACGGCGCGCGATCACCTTCTGAACGTTCATCTCCGGCGTGCGGAAGCTCGACAGCGGCCGGAAGATTTCACCCGAAATCGCGGGGTCGTAAGGCGTCAGCGTCGTCTGCAACTGGTCCGGCGCGATGACGATATGGTCGACCAGCACGCCCGGTACGCGCACATCATGCGGCTTCAACGTGCCGTTCTCGACGACGCGTTTGACCTGCGCGATGACGATGCCGCCATTGTTGCGGGCGGCGAGCGCCTGCTCCAGCCCGCCGAGATAGGCGCCCTCATGCTCGTAGGTAAGGTTGCCGCGCTCGTCAGCCGTGGTGGCACGGATGATCGAGACCTGGGGCACGATGGCACGGAAATAGAGCCATTCCTCGCCGTCGAATTGCTGCACCGACACGATCGGCTCGGCGGCGGCGGCGTTCATGGCGCAGCCCTGGTGGCGCGGGTCGGCGAAAGTGTCGAGGCCAACCTTGGTCAGCACGCCCGGCCGCTTGGCGGCGGCCTCTCGGTGCATGTCGAACAGGATGCCGGATGGAACGTTATAGGCGGCAACTGAATTGTCGCCGATCATCTTCCAGATTTGCGGCGGCTCGGCGGAGGAGGGACCTGACGGATAGGAGCCGCACAGCGTACGCTTCAAGAGGCCGGGCTTCGCCAGATGATCGATGCCCTTGATGCCATACATGTCGCCGGCGGCGATCGGGTGCAGCGTGGTGATATCCTTCGGATGGCCCTCGCCATCGAAGCGTTCGCCGATCGCGGCGAGCACGGCGTCCGGACAGCCGAGGCCGCTCGACGAGGACACCGAGACGACCATGCCGTCCTTGATCAGGCTGGCGGCCTGCGCCGATGAGACGACCTTGCTCAATTCATGCTCCCGAGTTTCGGGTCGATCTTGACGGTCCTGCCGGAAGCCGCCGATTGCAATGCCGCCTCGGCCGAGGCGAGCGACCAGATGCCGTCCTCGCCGGTGGCGGAAGGCTGGCCCTCGCCACGGACCGCGGCATGGAACCCGCGTACCGACCTGGCGTAGAGGTCCTCGCGGTCGAAGCTCAACTGTTCTTCGCCGCTGGTTGTGCGCAGGAGGACCGAGCCGACCGGCTTCTGCGTCATCACATCGCGGGCGATGAGCGAGCCCTGCGAGCCATGCACCTCGAAGCCGGTGTCGGCAAATCTGGTGGTGAATCCCTCATGCGATTGCGCGATAAGGCCCGATTTGAAGCGCCAGACGCACATGGCGCCATCTTCCAGCCCGCTCCCGGCCATGCCGGCGGATTGCGTGAAAGCGGAAACCTCGACCGGATCGTCGCCAAGCACGAAGCGCAGCGTGTCTGCATCGTGCACGGTGATGTCGAGCACCACCCCGCCGCCCGCCTCGGGCCTGGCGATGCGCCAGCCCTGCAGGTTTTCGGGCAGGTAGACGGAATGGAAGACACGCGCGGCAATGGGGTTGCCGATGCGGCCCGCGGCAACGGCGTCGCGCATGGCACGGTGCGCGCCGGCATTGCGCAGATGATGATTGGTACCGAGCACGACGCCAGCCGCCTTGGCCGCGGCGACCATCTTGCGCGCGTCGTCGCTGGTCAGCGCCAGCGGCTTCTCGCACAGCACATGCTTTCCCGCCTTGGCGGCGGCCAGCGCCTGTTCGAAATGCAGTTCATTGGTGCTGGAGATGTAGACGGCGTCGATGTCGGATCCGAGCAAGGCGTCGAGATTCGATACGGCGGCTGGAATGCCATTTTCCCTTGCATAGGCCGTGGCGCGTTCCGCGCTGGAACTCATGACAGCCGCGATCTCGCCATCGGGTTGAGCGCGAATGGCATCGATCATGAATTGCCGGGCGATCGTGCTGGCGCCGATCAGCCCCCATTTGACGCTCATGTCGCGGTTCCCGCCGCCACGGGCCTTTTTCGCGTGCGGCGATCCGGGCCGCAGCTTTCCCTGACCACGAGATTGACGGCGCCGACATGATCCTCGGCCCGCGTGGTGCGCGACTGGATCATCTTGATCATGACGTGGGCCGCGCGTTCGCCGAGACCGGCGGAGTCCACCGCTACGCTGGTCAGCGGCGGCATATAATGTTCGGCCTCGACCACATCGTCGAAGCCGACGACAGCGAAATCCGCGCCCGGCTCAAGTCCGCGCTTGCGCAGCGCCAGCATGACGCCAAAGGCAACGGCATCGTTGAAGCACAGCGCCGCGGTCGGCGGCTCGGCCATTGCCAGCGACGTTTCCAGACAGGCCATGCCGCCCTTGCGGTTGGTCTCGCCCTCGATGATAAGCGCATCGCGGGCGTCGATGCCGAGCGTCTCGCAGGCCTCGCGAAAGCCGCCCAGGCGCTCATGATAAACGACGAGGTCGGACGAACCGCCGAAGAAGGCCAGGCGGCGATGCCCCTTGCCGACGAGATGCGAAGTCGCGAGATAGGCGCCCCGATGATTGTCGGGAGCAATCACCGGAATGCGGCTTTCAGGCAGCCGGCGCATGGCGAAGGCAATCGGCAGACCGGCTATTTCCAGCCGCCGGAACGCCCCTGGCGTCGTGCCGCGCGCCGGGGAAACGATGAGCCCGGCGACGCCCTGTTCCATCAGAGACTTCAGCACTTCTTCCTGGCGCACCGGATTTTCGGCAGTGTTGGCGATGAAGGGCACGATGCCGGCCGACTGGAAGACCCGCTCCATGCCGACCGCCATCTCGGCGAAGAACGGATTGGTGAGGTCGTTGATGACCATGCCGATGACGTTGGAGTGGGCCTTGCGCAGATTGGCGGCGCCGCGGTTATAGACATAGCCGACATCCTCGATCGCCTTGCGCACCTTGACCGCGGTTTCGGGGCGGATCAGGCCGCTGCCCTGGAGCACGAGCGACACCGTCGATTTGGACACGCCTGCTTCGCGGGCGATGTCGAAGATCGTCGCCTTCGGCCGGCTGGCCATCCAGATATCCTCCCCGGTTTTCAATCGAATTCTATTGGAACGTTCTAATCTTTGTTTCCTGGATGAGTCAATCGGGATTTTTTCCCGATCAAAAAGAAGTCGCCATAGGTGGTCAAATAGCAGGACATCCAAGGCCTTTCTGTTTGCAGTGCAGCATTGGCCTAGGCTGGCCAGTTCGAATCCTAAAGTTTCTTGATTTATTGGAACGTTCCATTTAAATGGGCTGCGAAGGGAGACGTCCATGGACATTGCCTTGCCTGGCGAGGGTGGCCGCAGCACACCCTACGCCCTTGTCGGACAGCCGGTCCAGCCGGTGATCGGCGCGCGGTTTCCGCGCATCGCCTATGCCGCCGCGCATGTCGTCGCCGATCCGCTGGGAATGACAGATCCATGGTCGCGGCCCGTTGTCGATTGGGACAGGACGATGGCGTTTCGTCATCATCTATGGCGGCTCGGCTTCCGCATCGCCGAGGCAATGGACACGTCGCAGCGCGGCATGGGTTTCGATTGGACGAATGCGCAGCAATTGATCCGCCGTTCAATCGCGGAGGCGCGGACCGTCGCTGGCGCCGATCTCGCCTCGGGTGCGGGCACCGACCATCTGGCGCCGTCGAAGGCCCGGACGGTCGACGACGTGGTCGCCGCCTATGAGGAGCAGTTCGCTTTCATCGAAAGCCAGGGCGGCAAGGCGATCATGATGGCCAGCCGCGCGCTGGCGGCCGTGGCGAAGGGGCCGGACGATTACGCCCTGGTTTACGACCGCATATTGGGCCAGGCCTCCGGCAAGGTCATCCTGCACTGGCTGGGCGACATGTTCGATCCGACCTTGAAAGGCTACTGGGGCAGTGACGATTTCGAGACCGCGCTCGATACGGTGATCGCCATCATGGAGCGCAATGCCGGCAAGGTCGAAGGCATCAAGATATCGCTGCTCGACGCCGGCAAGGAAGTGGCGCTCAGGAACCGGCTGCCGGACGGCGTGATGATGTTCACCGGCGACGACTTCAATTATCCCGAGCTGATCGCCGGTGACGGCAAGCGGCACTCGCATGCGCTGCTCGGCATTTTCGACGCGATCGCACCGGCCGCCAATGCCGCGCTGGCGAAGCTGGCTGCCGGCGATCGTGCCGGCTACGACGCGCTGATAGCGCCGACCGTGCCGCTGTCACGAAAAATCTTCGAGGCGCCGACTGAATATTACAAGGCCGGCATTGTCTTCATGGCCTGGCTCAACGGCCACCAGGACCATTTCTCGATGGTTGGCGGCATGCAGTCGGCGCGCGGCATCCGCCATTATGCCGACGTCTTTCGCCTCGCCGACCAGGCAGGATTGCTGGCCGACCCCGACCTTGCCATTTCGCGGATGAAAAGCCTGTGTGCTGTCGCGGGGGCCTAAAACGCGTTTCGCGATCGGATCACCCGTCGTCCATTCCGGTGAGCGCCAAGACGCTCGCGTATTGATGCAAGGTCCGAATATCTGGGTTGGATGGTGGGCGTGACAGGGATTGAACCTGTGACCCCTGCAATGTCAATGCAGTGCTCTCCCGCTGAGCTACACGCCCATCCGAAGCCGCGCATACACCATTTTTGGTCAGGCGCGTCAATAGCAGGAAAAGAGGAAAAACACGTCGTCCCGCCGCGGCTGTGGACCGACGTCCGGCGGCTTGCGGAAGAGCGGCTCAGGCTGCTTGCAGCATCTTCTCGACCTCGTTGACCAGATCGCGCAGGTGGAAGGGCTTGGACAGCACCTTGGCGTCTTTCGGCGCCTTGGAATCCGGGTTCAGCGCGACGGCGGCAAAACCGGTGATGAACATGACCTTGAGGTCGGGATCGATTTCGGTGGCGCGACGCGCCAGTTCGATGCCGTCCATCTCCGGCATGACGATGTCGGTCAGAAGCAGCGAGAACGGTTCCTCGCGCAGCCGCTCATAGGCGCTGGCGCCGTTGTCGAAATCGCTGACCTGATAGCCGGCGCGCTCCAGCGCCTTGACGAGGAACCGACGCATATCGTCGTCGTCTTCCGCCAGAAGAATGCGTGCCATGTTATCCCGTCCGAATCACCCGCCGGAGACTGCCGTGGGGCAGGCCCGTTAACCATCCTGTATATGAGGAGGTGAGAGTAAACATCAAGTGAACGCGGACGCGCCTGACCCACATTTGCCCAGCGGCACGACCGCCGAAATGCTGGACATGCGGTCAGCAAGGTGGCAGTTTCATGCCATGATGCACTGGTGTTTTCGGGTTCGTTCAAATTGAAGACGGCAGCCGAGGATTTTTCGGTCTTTCCACCCTTCGAAATCCGGTCGGGCGCCGAGCAGCGCGTCCCCTTCCTTTTCAACTCGCCGCATAGCGGCCGCTACTATCCCGAACGCTTCCTTGCCATGGCAAGGCTCGATCGCAATGCCATCCGCCGCTCGGAGGATTGCTATGTCGACGAGTTGTTCGGCGGCGCCGTGGCGCTCGGCGCGCCGCTGCTGGCGGCGAATTTCCCGCGCGCCTATCTCGACGTCAACCGCGAGCCATGGGAACTCGACCCGCGCATGTTCGCCGAGCCGGTGCCGTCCTTCTGCAACATCCGCTCCGCGCGCGTGGCCGGCGGGCTCGGCACCGTGCCGAAGCTGGTGGGCGAGGGGCTCGACATCTATTCGGGCCGCTTGCCGCTCGCCGAGGCGGTTGCCCGCATCGAGGCCGTCTACAAGCCCTATCACGAAACGCTGAAGCGGCTATTGACCAGGACCCACGCCCGGTTCGGCTTTGCCGTGCTGATCGATTGCCATTCGATGCCGGCGAGCATCCGTGTCGGGGACAACGGGCTGCGGCCGGATTTCATCATCGGCGACCGTTTCGGCATCTCGGCCACCGCGGCCCTGACCGAAACCGCGATCGGCCTGTTGACCGCGATGGGCTATACGGTTGCCCACAACAAGCCTTACGCCGGCGGGTTCATCACCGAGCATTACGGCCGTCCGGCGCGTCATTTGCACGCGCTGCAGATCGAGGTCAATCGCGGGCTCTACATGAATGAGCGGACATTCGAGAAAGCCGCCGGCTTCGACGCGCTGGCCGACGACCTGACGCGGTTTTCAGCCGACCTGATGGCGATGCCGGACCATCATTTCATCGATCTGCCGCTGGCCGCGGAGTGAAGACCACGCCTTGTCCCGTGCGTGCCGTTGCCCAAGATTTTTGTGTGCTTCTTTGGACGGCCCGTTCCAGGAGCGGCCGTGAAAAAAAGACCGCATCGTTTGCACGATACGGTCGAAGTCTAGGGAGGAAACGCCCAAGGAGGGCATGGACAGGAAACCCTGTCCGAGATTGAGGGTATTGTGCAGCGCACAAATGTCAAGCGACGTTTAGGCTTTTTTAATTCAGAGTGATGTGGAAATTGCGTTTCGATGACGTTGGAGTGACATTCCGGCAACAGTTGTCGCGGCGGATAAATCGATAGACAAGCTTGTCTTGGCGGTGAAGTCGCGGCAAGCCCCGGCTCGGGCGCGCTGCAAAGCGGGAGAATCAGTTGGACATCAGCATCGATTTCATGCGCCGTATCGCGCAAGCGGCGGCGGCGGAGACCTTGCCGCGCTTCCGCGCCCAGGGCGCGGTCGCCAACAAGGAAAAAGGCAGTTTCGATCCGGTCACGGAGGCCGACCGCGAGGCCGAGCGCGCCATCCGGGCGCTGATATCGGCTGAGTATCCCGACCACGGCATCCTGGGCGAAGAGCACGGCAGCGAGAACATCTCCAGCCGGCATGTCTGGGTGATCGATCCGATCGACGGCACCCGCGCCTTCATCTCCGGCCTGCCGGTGTGGGGGACGCTGGTCGGGCTGACGGTCGATGGTCACGCGGTCGCCGGCATGATGGCCCAGCCCTTCACCGGCGAGCTGTTCTACGCCAACGCTTCCGGTTCCCACTATGAGGGGCCGGGAGGCCCCCGCAAGCTGACGACCCGCAAGACGACGAAGCTGGCCGAGGCCACGTTGTTCACCACAACGCCGGCGCTGTTCAAGGGCGAAGCGCGCAATCGCTATGACGCGTTCGAGCGGCAAATCCAGCTCGCCCGCTATGGCGCCGATTGCTATGCCTTCGCCATGATCGCCTCGGGGAGCGTCGACATCGTCGCCGATCCTGGATTGAAGCCTTACGACATCGTGGCGCTGATCCCGATCATCGAGAAGGCAGGCGGGGTCGTCACCACTTTCGACGGAGGGCCGGCGGAGAATGGCGGCGACGTTCTAGCGGCCGCCACACCGGAGCTTCATGCCGCCGCCATGGCTGCCCTGCGCGGCTGACATCACCTCCGGTCGGCGGCTTCTCGACCGCTGGAATGCCGCCGGCGTACGCCCATAGGTCTGCCTGAACGCCGCCAGCGCCTCCTTCCTGAAAAAGGGAGTGTCAGCTACGCCCTCTCGCGGAAGAGCCGCGGCCCGTCAGGCTGTCGGGTCATCTGAGCCGGGGACGAAGGCGTCGAAGGCGGCGAGGAATTGTTCGCGGTAGAGATCGGCTTCCTGCAGGATTTCGTGCTTGGCACCGTCGATCATCAACAGCGAACCCAGCCGTAGATTTCTCGCATATGCCTCTACCGCCCTGGTCGAGACGACCTGGTCGGCGCCGGCGGCGATGATCAGCAGCGGCACCTGAATGCGGGCCATGAAGTCGGGGTCGCTGACGGCTGCCGATGCCTTCGCCGCCGCCTGCAGCCAGCGGATCGTCGGGCCGCCGAGCGCCATTTGCGGATATTCTTCATAGATGCGCGTGTTACGGCGATAGCGTTGCGGATCCGATGTAACCTTGTTGGCTTCGAAGGGCAGCGTGTGTCTCGGCCTTGGACCCCAGGCGGCATAGAGCCAGCCGAGCCCCAGGGCGCAGAAAAACGAACAGATCCGGCGCACCGTCCCTATCGAGACCGGCAGGTCGGGCAATGTCAGGAACGGCGCGATCAGCACCATGCGCCGCACGCGGTTTACCATCGACGGCGCGGCAAGCAGCGCGATCACAGCGCCGGCCGAATGGGCGAGGATATAGTACGGTCCGCGGCAGTCCGGCAGCACGATCTCTTCGAAGAACTGCTCCAGGTCAGCCGTATAGTCGCGGAACGACCTGACATAGCCACGCTGGCGATCGCGGATCAGCCTGTCCGAACCGCCCTGACCGCGCCAGTCCAGGATGGCGACACCAAAGCCGCGCGCGGCAAGGTCACGGATGGTCTCGAAATATTTCTCGATGCACTCGTTGCGGCCGCCGAGCAGCACCACGGTGCCCCGCATCGGCCGCGCCACCGCGGCGAACAGGCCATAACGTATTTTCTTGCCGTCACGCGTGGTGAAAAAGCCGCCGGTGGCGTTTTCCGGTCGCGGATTGCCCTCGGTTTCGTGGAAGAGCGGAGTGTCGTGGAAAAGATCCGTCATTCGGCGCTTTGTGCTCGGCGTCCTTGCGCGCCAGCCGGTCGCGGCTGGCCTCGTCACGGTGATAGACGCCAACACATCAAAAGCAAAGCAAATCCGGGTTATGGAGGACTGCGACGGGTAAGGCCGGAAGCGGCTTTGAGCGCGCTTCCGGCCCCTGTCGATCCGGGAGGAAGGGACGTTAACACCCGGTTCGGCCTCGTTGCGGCACCTTCGCAGATCCGGCGCCGCCAATCCTTGATCTTGAAAGCCACTTTAGCGCTGGCTGTCTGAACGGGCGCCGAAGCACCGGTTCATCTGCCGTTCATTAAAGGTTGGCTGCCTCGTTCTTTTTTGCCGTCAAACGAAACTTGAAATGCTTTCGAGCGCTCCCCAGATGTGGGTTGCGGTCGCCAATCGGGGCCGCTGGTCCTCCCGAAACGCCGCTCGCGGGTTTCGCACCGACCATACGCAAACCATGTTGCTCAACAGGAGAACACCTCATGCGTCACGTTGATTTTTCCCCGCTTTACCGTTCGACCGTCGGCTTCGACCGTCTCTTCACCATGTTGGATTCGCTTGCGCAGCCCGACGGCGCGCAGACCTACCCGCCCTATAACATCGAGCGCACCGGCGAGGATTCCTACCGGATTTCGATGGCCGTCGCCGGCTTCTCGGACGAGGAAATCTCGATCGAAGCTCACCGTAACGTGCTGACCGTGAAGGGCGAGCGCAAGGACGAGGGCACCGGCGAGGGTTCCGAACTGCTCTATCGCGGCATTGCCTCCAGGGCGTTCGAGCGCCGCTTCCAGCTTGCCGATCACGTTGAAGTCGTCGGCGCCGCGCTGAAGAACGGCCTGCTCTTCGTCGACCTCAAGCGCAACGTTCCCGAAGAGCTGAAGCCGCGCAAGATCGCGATCACCTCGGCTCCGGCCAAGGCCAAGCAGATCGAGGCCAAGACGGCAGCCTGACGACCGCATAAAATCTAAAGTCTCCTCCCGAGACGGAAGCGGCGCCGCGCGGCGCCGCCAGACTGCTGACAAACCCCGTCAATTTTGGCGGGGTTTTGTTTTTATAGTTTGAATGGGCTGGTTATTTCGGTGTCGGGACGAATTGTCTGGAGGTTGCCGGTTCGGCCGCGGGTGACGCCTCGC